>NZ_JBFAHW010000102.1:0-37562 GCF_040654355.1 Streptomyces sp. NPDC050704
GAATGCCGGGGGCCGTCGTCATGCGTGCGGGCCCTGCCCCGTATACGTGCGGGCCCTACTCCGTCTTCAGGGCCTGCGCCATCTTCGTCAGCTGCGCGAAGGACGCCGTGCCGGTCACGACCGTCGTGGAGCCCTTCTCCCGGAGGACGAGAGCGTCGTACTTCGCGCCCTCGTACCGCTCCCAGGAGCGCTCACCGACGCGCTGCGTGGCGTTCGTCTCCTCGGCGCCCTGGCTGACCTCGTCGATGAACGCGGCGGGCCGCTGAGTCGACTGCTCGATCGCCACGTACTCACCGTCGGGGGCGTGGAAGCCGAGGTGCCAGGCGTCGAATTCGACGCCCTGGAACCGCACCGACGTGGCCTTCCACTCCTTGGACAACCCCTCGGGCGCCGCCACCGGATAGGCCGCCGCACGGCGTGCCGTGAGGAGTTCCACGCGGTAGTCGACCCGCTTGAGAGGGGGCTCCGAGTCGTCATTGGGAATGAAGATGTAGATGAACCCCGCGACGATGCCGATCAGGCCCAGGGACAGCACCATGTCCCGGACCGACTGCTTGCCTTTCGTACCTGCCACGTACTCATCGTCGCAGGTGTACTGGTCTGCTCATCCGTGGGGTCCCCTGCTCATTTTGTCGGACTGGGGATAGAGTCGGCCCGAACCCTCATCCGGCCGTCGTCGTATCAGAAAGGTGCGCTCCGATGACCGAGCATCACTTGCCGTCCGAACTCGAGGTCCCCTCCGAGGCCCCCGACCGAAACCTCGCCCTGGAGCTCGTCCGGGTCACCGAGGCCGCCGCGATGGCCGCGGGCCGCTGGGTCGGCCGCGGCGACAAGAACGGCGCCGACGGCGCGGCGGTACGCGCCATGCGAACCCTCGTCTCCACCGTCTCGATGAACGGCGTCGTCGTCATCGGGGAGGGCGAGAAGGACGAGGCCCCGATGCTCTTCAACGGGGAACGGGTCGGCGACGGGACCGGCGCCGAGTGCGACATCGCCGTCGACCCGATCGACGGGACCACGCTCACCGCGAAGGGCATGACGAACGCGATCGCCGTGCTGGCCGCCGCCGACCGCGGCACCATGTTCGACCCGTCCGCCGTCTTCTACATGGACAAACTGGTCACCGGGCCCGAGGCCGCCGACTTCGTCGACATCAACGCCCCGGTGTCCGTGAACATCCGCCGGGTCGCCAAGGCCAAGCGGTCCACGCCGGACGACGTCACCGTCGTCATCCTCGACCGGCCGCGGCACGACGGGATCATCAAGGAGATCCGGGAGACCGGCGCGCGCATCAAGCTGATCTCCGACGGCGACGTCGCGGGCTCGATCCTGGCGCTGCGCGAGGGCACCGGCATCGACCTGCTGCTCGGCATCGGCGGTACGCCCGAGGGCATCATCTCCGCCTGTGCGGTGAAGTGTCTGGGCGGCACCATCCAGGGCAAGCTGTGGCCCAAGGACGACGGGGAGCGGCAGCGTGCCGTCGACGCGGGGCACGACCTCGACCGCGTCCTGTTCACCGACGACCTGGTCTCCGGCGAGAACGTCTTCTTCGTCGCGACCGGGATCACCGACGGTGAGCTGCTGCGGGGGGTTCGCTACCGGGCCGAGACGGCCACGACGGACTCGATCGTGATGCGGTCCAAGTCGGGGACGGTGCGGCAGATCACTTCCGAGCACCGGCTTTCGAAGCTGCGGGCGTACAGCGCCATCGACTTCGACCGGGCCAAGTAACTCCGTCGGTTGGGCCGGGGAACTACCGGTCGTGAGTAACTGCGGGTTCGTTGTGGCTGGTCGCGCAGTTCCCCGCGCCCCTTAAGGGGCGCGCCTGCCCTGACCAGCGCATACAGCGACGGAACGGCGGATTTTGGCACGCTGAGGGGCGCCCCTGTGCGGAGGGCGCCCCTTTCCGTACGTGCCGGTCAGCCGGCCGCGGCTATCGTTCCCGTGGTGGAGCGTGCGGCCTTCTGGAGTTCCAGGTCGCGGCGGCGGCGCCGGGCCAGGACCACACGGCGCTCGGCGGCGGTGAGTCCACCCCAGACTCCGTACGGCTCAGGTTGCAGCAGCGCGTGTTCGCGGCACTCGACCATCACGGGACAACGCCCGCAGACCCGCTTCGCCGCCTCCTCCCGGGACAGCCTGGCGGCGGTGGGTTCTTTGGAGGGCGCGAAGAACAGCCCGGCCTCATCGCGGCGGCACACGGCCTCCGTGTGCCAAGGGGCGTCCTGGTCCCTCTCGCGCACCGGAACCCGCTGGGGCGGAACGGCGGCGACCTGCAGGGACTGATGCGGCGGATGCAGCACGGTCTACTCCTGACGACGGCTTCGCGAGCGAGAGACGATGCAGCAAGGCCTACCCGCTGTGCGCGTGCCTATGCACTCAGTTCCGAAGCGCCGGAGTTCTCGCCGTCACAGGATGGCCACTTCTGGACCAATACCCTCCGCGTGCCGGGCAATTCGCGACCGTCAACGTCCAAGATGTTTGCGCAACTTGTCGTTCACCCGGTCGCCGATGCGGTCGATGAGGTCCTCAATCACCTTGCCCCGCTTGGGTTTTGCCTCGATGGTCCCCAGCACGGCCAGTCCGTCCACATAGACCACGGGTGCGTCCCGCTCACCCGAATCCAGCGTGTCCACCTCGAAGTTGCCGAGGACTCCGCCGCCGCTGCCCCTCAGCGACACGTTCTCCGGGACGCGGATCTCCACGCTGCCGAAGACCGAGATCGCCTTGATCACGACCTGCCGGTGCTCGAAGACCGCCTCGCTGAGGTCTATCTCCACGCTGCCGAAGATCGCGTACGCGTGCGTGCGACGGCCGACTCGCCACCGGCCCTTGCGGATCGCGGCGCTGAACACCGCCACCACGTTCTCGTCGGCGACCGGCGGGACCGTGCCCGGAGTGGGGCGGTTCGGCGCCGGCGCGAACGTCGCCGCCGAGTGCGACCGGTGGGCCGCGGGCAGGTCCCGGACGAGCGGCGCGAGCTCGCCGACGGTCTTCGCGCGGTAGGCCTCCTCGACCCGCTCGGCGTGCTCCTCCGCGTCTATGCGGCCCTCGGCGAGTGCCTCGCGCAGGATGTCCGCGGTCCGGTCACGGTCGGCGTCGGAGGCCCGCAGGTCGGCGTGGGGCCGAAGGCCGGGTTCGGTGTGCTTCTGAAGGTCCACGGCAGCAGCGTACCCAAACGCGATAGATCGCGACTACCCCTTGTCCCGCCCTGTGGAAAACCCGTCGCGGGACCGGCCGGCGACCGAACTGAGCCTTACCTCACAAACTCGCTGTCCGAGCCAGGTTCTACGCTGGTGGACGCTGCCAACGGAGGCCGCACGCTGTCTGTCGAGTGAGGAATGGGCGAGATGCCTGAGTTCGCGTACACCGATCTGCTCCCCCAGGGAGAGGACACCACCCCGTACCGGCTGGTGACCTCCGAGGGTGTCTCCGCCTTCGAGGCCGACGGGCGCACGTTCCTCAAGGTCGAGCCGGAGGCGCTGCGCAAGCTCGCCGAGGAGGCCATCCACGACATCCAGCACTACCTGCGGCCCGCGCACCTGGCTCAGCTGCGCCGCATCATCGACGACCCGGAGGCGTCGAACAACGACAAGTTCGTCGCACTGGACCTCCTGAAGAACGCGAACATCGCGGCCGCGGGCGTCCTCCCCATGTGCCAGGACACCGGCACCGCGATCGTGATGGGCAAGCGCGGGCAGAACGTACTCACGGCGGGCGGCGACGAGGCGGCCCTCTCACGCGGCATCTACGACGCGTACAAGAACCTGAACCTGCGCTACTCCCAGATGGCCCCGCTGACCATGTGGGAGGAGAAGAACACCGGCTCCAACCTCCCCGCCCAGATCGAGCTGTACGCGGCCGACGGCGGCGCCTACAAGTTCCTCTTCATGGCCAAGGGCGGCGGCTCTGCCAACAAGTCGTTCCTCTACCAGGAGACGAAGGCCGTCCTGAACGAGGCCTCCATGATGAAGTTCCTGGAGGAGAAGATCCGGTCGCTCGGTACGGCCGCCTGCCCGCCGTACCACCTGGCGATCGTCGTCGGCGGTACGAGCGCGGAGTACGCCCTGAAGACCGCGAAGTACGCGTCCGCGCACTACCTGGACGAGATTCCGGCCGAGGGCGGCGAGCTCGGGCACGGGTTCCGGGACAAGGATCTGGAGCAGAAGGTCTTCGAGCTGACGCAGAAGATCGGGATCGGGGCGCAGTTCGGCGGCAAGTACTTCTGCCACGACGTACGCGTGGTCCGGCTTCCGCGGCACGGGGCGTCCTGCCCCGTCGCGATCGCCGTGTCCTGTTCCGCGGACCGGCAGGCCGTCGCGAAGATCACCGCCGAGGGGGTCTTCCTGGAGCAGCTGGAGACGGACCCGGCGCGCTTCCTCCCGGAGACCACCGACGAGCATCTCGACGAGTCGGACAACGTGGTCAAGATTGACTTGAACCAGCCGATGGACGCCATCCTCGCCGAGCTCACCAAGTACCCGGTGAAGACCCGGCTGTCGCTCACCGGGCCGCTCGTCGTGGCGCGCGACATCGCGCACGCCAAGATCAAGGAGCGGCTGGACGCGGGCGAGGAGATGCCGCAGTACCTGAAGGACCACCCGGTGTACTACGCGGGGCCCGCGAAGACCCCAGAGGGGTACGCGTCCGGCTCCTTCGGGCCGACCACCGCCGGGCGGATGGACTCGTACGTCGAGCAGTTCCAGGCGGCGGGCGGCTCCAGGGTGATGCTCGCGAAGGGGAACCGGTCGCAGCAGGTCACCGACGCGTGCGACGCCCACGGGGGCTTCTACCTCGGCTCGATCGGCGGGCCCGCGGCCCGGCTCGCCCAGGACTGCATCAAGAAGGTCGAGGTCGTCGAGTACGAGGAGCTCGGCATGGAGGCCGTCTGGAAGATCGAGGTCGAGGACTTCCCGGCGTTCATCGTGGTCGACGACAAGGGCAACGACTTCTTCAAGGACCCGGCACCGGCGCCCACGTTCACGTCGATTCCGGTGCGGGGGCCGGGTCTGGCGTAACGCGCGGGCCTGTCCGGCTTTCGCCGTTCAGCTCCCTGTCTCCTAGTTGTCTCCTTGTTCATGCGTGGTATTTCCTCTCGGACCGTGCCGTGCCCCGGCAACACCTCGGGGATTGAGGTCATTTACCTCTATCGACGACGGCTTCCGAAAAGAAATCCTTGGTCCACGCTGCAACTCGCCCGAAAGCGAGTTCCCCACGCAGCGCCCACCCCCCACGCATGAAAAGGAACCACTGTGTCAAAAACGGCACGATCGCAAAAGCGTTTTCTGAACAGATCCCTGGCACTGCTGCTCGCCGGCGGAGCCGGACTCGGCATGGTCGTGGCCTCCGGCGGCTCCGCCTTCGCCGCGCTGCGGCAGCCCAACGGGGGCCTCGTCCCGCTACAGGTCCAGGGCGGGTCCGTCGGCCTGCTCAGCGGCACCAACAGCGTCAAGGTGACCGTCGCGGGGACCGGTTCGACCTGCACGGCCGTCAACGGCTCGGGCAACCTCGCCACGGGCTGGCAGCTCTCCGAGGGCGACAGCATCACCATCGACTCGTTCACCGACAAGTCGTGCCAGGGTTCCCAGATCGGGTCGGGCATCGCCTACACCCTGACTTACAGCGGGCCCGACCCGAAGAACAGTTTCTCGCACGTACTGGTCCGGGCGCGGAGCGCGGCCGTCTTCGTCTGTTCCGACAGCGGCTGGACCGACGGCGACATCAGCGTCTGCCGGAACGCCTGACAGCCGTCCGTCCGGCAGAACCACCGTTCTGCCCGCCTTCTCTTCTCTCCCTCCTCCCCCCTTTCTCCTTTGTCCGTTCTCTTCGCGGACTCGAAAAAAGGAACCACGATGAGCAAGCTCATTCGCGCACGCCGAATTGTTCCGGTCGCACTTGTGGCGGCGGCCTCCGCCGTGGCACTGGCGACCTCGCCCGCCTCCGCCGCGACCATCACCCAGATCAACGTCAGCGCCTCGGCGATTCCGAGCGGGGCGAACTGCGTCTACATCACGGCGGAGCCCGAGTCCGGCTCCGGCCGGATCGGCGGCCCGTACTCCTTCAACGCCGGCGGGAGCTTCCAGAACGGCAGCTTCTCGGTGAACACCGGTGAGACCGTCCGCTTCGAATGGCACGACGACAACTGCGGCCCGCAGTCCGAGCTGCGGACGAACTCGTACATCGCTCCGGACGCGACCACCTGGAACATCACCTGATCCCCGGCCACGGGCTTCGCCCGTAGCGCCCCGGGAACGCGAGGCCGGCCGGTTCACCCGAACCGGCCGGCCCTCCGTCGTGACCGGACCCGCCGTGACCGGACCCATCGTGACCCGACCCCGCCGCGTCTCACCGGCCACCGGGTGCGGCGGGCCCCAGGTGCCCGAGCCACCTCAGGATCGCCTCCGACTGGCTCCGCACTTCGAGCTTGCGGTAGATGCGGCTCAGATAGTTCCTGACGGTCTTGTCGGTCAGGAACAGTTCGCCGGCCACCTCCTTGACCCCGCGCCCGGCGGCAAGGAGCTCCATGACCTGCCGCTCCCGCAGCGAGAGCCGGGGGAGACCGTCGGGCACCGCCGTGGCCGCATCGCCGCCGTCCTCCGACGCCTCCCGCGTTCTCGCCCTGCGAGCGAGTCTGACCTGCTCCGCGGCGATCGCCGGATCGAGCAGGCTGGCGCCGCGATAGGTGCACACCAACGCCTCGTCGAGCAGCAGGCCGTACCGGTTCTCCAGCAGATAGCTCACAGCCCCGCTGTCCAGTGCCAGGGAGACGTCGTCCCAGTCGAGCCAGGGCGCGAGCACCGCGGCGGGCGGCAGCGCGCCCTCCGTCTCGGCCGCGAAGCGCCGCAGTTCCTGACCCATGCCTACTCCGTAGAGCAGCAGGACGTCGTCACTCGGGCGCATTTCGCTCGGTTCCCGGACCAGCCGAACACCGCTCCCGGACAGGGAGGGCGGTTTGACGCCGTGGCGGCTGACGAGAGCGACGGACAGGGATGTCACATCGACAGAGACCGTCTGGTAATCGCCCTGACCTTGCACGATGTCTCCATGTGGGGGTGGCACGGAGTCTCGTGGGGTGACTCACTCCGGTGTCCTTGAAAATTCATACCTGCTACCGGCGCGTAGCGGATATGTGGAACGTCATACGCAAAGGTATGGAAACCAGGCAACCGTCGTGTCACCCGGAACATCCGGGCCCACCCGATCGCTGTACCGGGTATGAGTGAATACCGCATCGAGCACGACTCCATGGGCGAGGTCCGCGTACCGTCGGACGCCAAGTGGCGGGCCCAGACACAGCGCGCCGTGGAGAACTTCCCGATCTCCGGGCAACGGATCGAGCGCGCGCACATCGAGGCGCTCGCCCGCATCAAGGCGGCCGCCGCCAGGGTGAACGCCGAGCTGGGGGTGCTCGACAAGGACATCGCCGAGGCGATCCAGGACGCCGCGGACGAGGTCGTCGAAGGTCGCTGGGACGAGCACTTCCCCGTGGACGTGTTCCAGACGGGCTCGGGCACCTCGTCCAACATGAACACCAACGAGGTCATCGCCACGCTGGCGACGGAACGGCTCGGCCGGGACGTACATCCCAACGACCATGTGAACGCGTCCCAGTCCAGCAATGACGTGTTCCCGTCCTCCATCCACATCGCCGCCACCGCCGCCGTCACCCGCGACCTCATCCCCGCCCTCGACCACCTCGCCGCCTCTCTCGCGCGCAAGTCCGCCGAGTTCGCCGACGTCGTGAAGTCCGGGCGTACGCATCTCATGGACGCGACGCCGGTGACGCTGGGGCAGGAGTTCGGCGGGTACGCCGCCCAGGTGCGGTACGGGATCGAGCGGCTCCAGGCCTCGCTCCCCCGCCTCGCCGAGCTCCCCCTCGGGGGCACCGCCGTCGGTACCGGGATCAACACACCGCCCGGGTTCTCCGCCGCCGTGATCGCCGAGGTCGCGCGGGCCACCGGGCTGCCGCTCACCGAGGCCCGCGACCACTTCGAGGCGCAGGGCGCGCGGGACGGGATCGTCGAGACCAGCGGGCAGTTGCGGACCATCGCCGTCGGGCTGACCAAGATCGCCAATGATCTGCGGTGGATGGCCTCCGGGCCGCGCACCGGGCTCGCCGAGATCAACCTGCCCGACCTCCAGCCGGGCTCGTCGATCATGCCCGGGAAGGTCAATCCGGTCCTTCCCGAGGCCGTGCTGATGGTGGCCGCGCAGGTGGCCGGAAACGACGCGACCGTCGCCACCGCCGGAGCCGCGGGCAACTTCGAGCTCAACGTGATGCTTCCGGTCATCGCGAAGAACGTGCTGGAGTCGGTCCGGCTGCTCGCCAACGTCTCGCGGCTGCTCGCCGACCGGACCGTCGACGGGATCACCGCGAACCGCGAACGGGCCCGCGAGTACGCCGAGTCGTCGCCGTCCGTCGTGACGCCGCTGAACAAGTACATCGGGTACGAGGAGGCCGCGAAGGTCGCCAAGAAGGCGCTGGCCGAGCGGAAGACCATCCGCCAGGTCGTGCTGGAGTCCGGGTACGTGGACCGCGGCGACCTCACCCTGGAGCAGCTGGACGAGGCCCTGGATGTCCTGCGGATGACGCGGCCGTAACGACATCCGGCCATCGCGCGAACCGTGACGCGCACCGCAGCGTCGTATGCCATGGGCACCTAATATCTGTTCATGGCAGAGGGTGGAGCGGTGACACAGGTGGAAGCGGGCGGGTCGGCGGCGTATTGGAACGCCGGGAGTCAGATCCTGTGGCGTTACCGGGAGAACGCCGGCGCACGCTTCCATATCGTGCGCCCGGTCACGGTCGTACAGGACGACGACGAGCTGCTCGCCGTGTGGATGGCGCCCGGGACGGAATGTGTCAAACCCGTCCTGACCGACGGAACGTCCGTGCACGTCGAGCCGCTCGAATCCCGCTACACCAAGCCGCGTACCGTCCAGCGCGACCGCTGGTTCGGCACGGGCGTGCTGAAGCTGGCGCGGCCCGGCGAGCCGTGGTCGGTGTGGCTGTTCTGGGAGCCCGGCTGGCAGTTCAAGAACTGGTACGTCAACTTGGAGGAACCGCTGGCCAGATGGGACGGCGGGGTGGACTCCGAGGACCACTTCCTCGACATCACGGTGTATCCGGACCGGACTTGGGGCTGGCGCGACGAGGACGAGTTCGCGCAGGCCCAGCGGGACGGTTTGATGGACGCTCAAGTGGCCGCCCGGGTGCGGGAGGCGGGGCGGTCCGCGGTGGAGGTGATCAACGCCTGGGGAACGCCGTTCTCGGACGGCTGGCAGCACTGGCGCCCGGATCCGTCCTGGTCCGTCCCGGCGCTGCCCGACGACTGGGATCGTACGCCCGCGCACGTGTCCACATGAGACCCTTGATGCGCCCCCGTGGTAGAACCGTAGGATCGTCCTCCGCAACGAGTGGCCAGGGTCGGTGCGCAGCACCATCGTTGAGGAGTGGTGGTCGGGTGACAGGCGGGCGCGGAGCGGCAACTCCCGGAACGGGCGCTGGGCTTGACCGTACGTCACCGAGGGGCGGCAGGACGTGAGCGAGGGGTACGAGGGCCACAGCGGTACGGTCCGTAGGCGGCAGGCGGGGTTGTTCCCACCGGTGCCGGACGGGTCCGTCTCTGACAGGCTGTCTCACCACGCGGGGATTCCGTTCCTGGGGCACACATTCCGGGTATCGGGTTTTCTGCGGGACGAACTGCACGCACGGCGCGCAGCACCGGACGGATGGATTCGACACGCGTGACGGAGCACCCCACCTCCCACGAGCGCCGCCAGCCAAGCGCTGCCCGGCCCACCGCCCCCGCGGACCCCCGCGGGGCGCTTCTGCGTACCCCGGAGCAGCCCCAGCAGGGCTCCCCCGGCTCTCCCGCCTTACCCGCACAGGGACGACCGGGCGGGGTGGACGGCCCGCCCGTGCCCGGCGGTCAGGTACCCATCGGCTCGCCCGTGCCCGCGGAGACCCGCGGTGCCGCCACGGACACGCCCGCCGCTTCCGGGCCCCCGGCCGGCAGCCAGGGCCCACCCGCGCCCTCCGGCGGTCACGGTCCGACCGACGCCCCCGCCGGTTCAGGACCCGAGCACTCCCAGCCGTCCGCCACGGAGCCCGATCCGCACCGTCCGCGCCCGTCGCCCGAGTCGGTCCCGGCCCAGTCGGCCGGCGAGACGGCCGCCGTCCAGAGCGGCCTGGAGCGGCGTACGGGACAGGGGCCCGCGCCGGGCACTCCCATGCCCATGCGGCGGGACGGCGACCGGCTGCGCTTCGTGGGGGCCGCCACCCGGCGGATCGCCCGCGGTATCGACCTCGACGAGATCGTGATGGGGCTGTGCCGGGCCACCGTGCCGACCTTCTCGGACGCGATCCTCGTCTACCTGCGCGACCCGCTGCCGGTGGGCGACGAACGGCCCACCGGGCCCGTCGTGCTGCGCCTGCGGCGCACCGACCGGATCCCGGAGGACCGGGACACCGAGGGCTTCCTGCTGCCCGCACTGCAGCCCGAGCCCGACATCGGGATCACCGCCGAGCTGTGCACAGTGCGGCCCGGCGGCGCGCTCGCCGAGGTGCTGCGCGGCGTACGGCCCGTCTTCGCGGACGCGCTCGCCGCCCGTGCCGCGCTGCCCGAGCTGATCGGCGACGAGCTGACCGTGCCGGGCGGCCAGCGCGCGATCCTCGCCCCACTGCGTGGCCGCAGGCGGGTGATCGGCGCCGCGCTCTTCCTGCGCCGCCCGGACCGGCCCGCGTTCGAGACCGACGACCTGCTGGTCGCGGCCCAGCTCGCCACGCACAGCGCGCTCGGCATCGACAAGGCGGTGCTGTACGGGCGCGAGGCGTACATCGCCGACGAGCTGCAGCGCACCATGCTGCCCGAGACCCTGCCGCGCCCCACGGGTGTGCGGCTGGCGTCCCGTTATCTTCCGGCCGCGGAGACCGCCAGGGTCGGCGGCGACTGGTACGACGCGATTCCGCTGCCGGGCAGCCGGGTCGCCCTCGTCGTCGGTGACGTCATGGGCCACTCCATGACCTCGGCGGCCATCATGGGCCAGCTGCGCACCACCGCGCAGACCCTCGCCGGCCTGGACCTGCCGCCCCAGGAGGTCCTGCACCATCTCGACGAGCAGGCCCAGCGGCTTGGCACCGACCGCATGGCGACCTGCCTGTACGCCGTGTACGACCCGGTCGCGCACCGCATCACCATCGCCAACGCGGGCCACCCGCCACCGGTCCTGCTGCACCTGGGCGGCCGGGCCGAGGTACTGCGCGTACCGCCGGGCGCCCCCATCGGCGTGGGCGGGGTCGACTTCGAGGCGGTCGAGCTGGACGCGCCCGCCGGAGCCACCCTGGTGCTCTACACCGACGGCCTGGTCGAGTCGCGGCTGCGCGACGTGTGGACCGGGATAGAGCAGCTGCGCGAACGGCTCGCCGCCACCGCCCAGTTGACCGGCGCGGACCATCCGCCGCCGCTGGAGGCGCTGTGCGACGAGGTGCTCGACATGCTCGGTCCGGGCGACCGGGACGACGACATCGCGCTGCTCGCCGCCCGGTTCGACGGGATCGCGCCCAGTGACGTCGCGCTCTGGCACCTGGACCCCGAGGACGCCGCGCCGGGCCGGGCCCGCCGACTGGCCCGCAAGGCGCTCGTCCGCTGGGAGATGGAGGACCTCACGGACTCCGTGGAACTGCTCGTCAGCGAGGTCGTGACGAACGCCGTGCGCTATGCGACGAAGCCCGTCTCACTGCGTCTGCTGCGTACGGACGTACTGCGCTGCGAGGTCGGCGACGACGTGCCGCAGCTGCCGCGGCTGCGGCAGGCGCGGGCCACGGACGAGGGCGGCCGCGGTCTCTACCTGGTGAACAAACTGGCCAGACGGTGGGGCGCGACCCGGCTGAGCACCGGAAAGGTGGTCTGGTTCGAGCTGAACCGGGGGTGAGCAGGCGCCCCCTCCCGGAATCGAACCGCCGCCTTCAGACCCTGCCTGCCTGTTGAACGACGAGGGCGCCCGGAGCCATTTCGGCTCCGGGCGCCCTCGTCGTACCTCGTCACACCGCGGCCGTCACTAATCGTCCGGTCTGGCTTCCGAGTCGTCGCCCGGCAAGTCGATCGGCGGTGACGTCGTCGAGGCCGGAGGCGAGGACTGCGGCGGCGGCGTCGATTGGTCGTCCGAGGGTTCCTCGCTCGACGGCTCGTCCGACGGTTCGTCCGACGGCTCCTCGCTCGTCGGCGGGGCACTGGTCGTCGGCTCGTCCGACGGCTCGTCCGTCTGTTCCTGCGTCACGGTCGGCGTCGGCTTGGGCGTCGGCTTGACGCCCGCGCCCTGCTTGGTGTCCAGGTCGAACTTGGAGACACCGCCCATCGCGTCGAAGGTGTACGCCGCCCAGATCTGGGCCGGGAAGCCACCGCCGTTGACGCGGCTGCCGCCGGCCGCGCCCTGCAGCGTGACCTGACCGCCCTCGTTGACCTTCACGGGCTTGTCGGTCCCGCACCGTGTGGTGCCCGCCTTCGCCGCCTCACCGAACAGGCCCACCGACGTGACGAGCTTCGGGGTGTAACCGGTGAACCAGGCCGACTTGTTGCAGTCGGACGTACCCGTCTTGCCCGCGACCTGCTGGCCGTCGCGCGCCGGGTTGTCGCGTACGGAGGTCTTGGCCGTACCGTCGTCGACCACGCCGGTCAGCACCGAGGTGACCGTGTCGGCGGCCTCGCGGCTGATGACCTGTTCGCCGATCGGGTCCGGGACCTTGACCGCGCGGTCCTTGTGCTCGACCGACTTCAGGAGGGTCGGGGTGACCTTCTTGCCGTGGTTGTCGAGGGTCGCGTAGACACCGGCCATCTCCAGCGGGCTCGCGCCCATCGTGCCGAGGGTCTGGGCGGGCACGGCCTGCAGGCCCTTGACGTCCATGCCGAGTTCGCCCGCGGTCTGCATGACCTGGTCCATGCCGACGTCGACGCCCATCTGCGCGAAGACGGAGTTGATGGACTTGTTCATCGCGGTCTGGACGGTGACGTCGCCGTAGTCGACCTCGTCCTCGTTCGGCGGCGAGAAGCCGACCTTCTTGCCGTCGTCCTTGACGGTGCGCCCGCTCGTGCCGTCGTAGATCGTGTTGGCCGTGATCGGTGTGCCGTCCTGGGTCTCCGAGTCGTTGGCGACGGCGGCGGCCAGGATCAGCGGCTTGAAGGTGGAGGCGGGCTGGTAGTCGCGGCGTGTCGCGTTGTTCCTGAAGTGCTCCACGTAGTCCACGCCGCCGTACATCGCGAGGACCTTGCCGGTCTTCGGGTCGACGGACACGGCACCGGCCTGGACGTCGGCGTCGACCTTCCGCTCCTTGGCGTCGAGCTTGCCGGTGAGCTTGGCCTTGACGGCCTTCTCCAGCTGGGTCTGCTTCTTCTTGTCGACGTTCAGCGTGATGGTCCAGCCGCCCGCCTTGACCAGCGTCGCGGCCTCGTCCGTGTCGGCGGCCGTGCCCTGGGCGACGAGCTGCTTCTCCAGCGCCGTGTTGGCGGCCTCCACCAGATAGCCGGCCTGGCCCTCCATGCCGGGCGCGCCCTTGGGGTTCTTCGGCACGGGGAACTTCAGGGCGTCGCGCTCGCCGGCGCTCAGCCAGTTCTCCTCGACCATGTTGTTCAGTACGTAGGCCCAGCGCTGCTTGACCAGTTCCTTGCCGGTGTCGCTCGCGACCGCCCAGTCGTACTGGCTCGGAGCCTGGAGCAGGGCGGCGAGATACGCGCCCTGCTCGACCTTGAGCTTGTCGGCGTCGACGCGGTAGTACGCCTGCGCGGCGGCCTGGATGCCCCACGCGCCGCGGCCGTAGTAGCTGGTGTTGATGTAGCCGGCGAGGATGTCGTCCTTGGAGTACTGGCGGTCCACCTTCAGCGAGATGACCAGTTCCTTCAGCTTGCGCGTGACGGTCTGGTCCTGCGTGAGGTAGTAGTTCTTGACGTACTGCTGGGTGATCGTCGAGCCACCCTGCTTGCCCTTGCCCGAGAGCGTGTTGATGAGACCGCGGGTGGTGCCCTTGAGGTCGACGCCGGCGTCCTTGTAGAAGGACTTGTTCTCGGCCGCGACGAACGCCTGCTGGACCTTCTTGGGTATCTGGTCCAGGTCGACGATCTCGCGGTTGAGCACGCCGTCGCGGGCGAGGACCGTGCCGTCGCTGTACTTGTAGATGTTGCTCTGCTGCGTCGCCGCGGCGTTGCCCTGGGGGATGCCGATCATCAGGTACAGCGCGACGAAGGCGGCCATGCCGAGCAGGATGAGGCCGAAGAACGTACCGAGGAGCTTCTTCCAGGTGAAGAAGCGGCGTATACCGCTCTTGGCGCTGCCCTTGGCGCCGGCCTTGGACGAGCGCTTCGGCGCGGCACGGTGGCCACCACGCTGCCGCGCACGTCTCTCTTCCGCTCGTCCCATGGGTCCGACCGCTCCGCTTCCGTCTCGTGTGTCTCACAGGTTCGCCGCTCGGGTCAGCTCAGCAAACTAACACCGCACGTGGGGACAAAGGTTCGCCGATCCAGCCTTTTACGGACGTGAGAATCAGCACCTGTCCCCATGGAACCGACCATCGGAAGGGGTAGAAGGTTGCCATGGCGGGTAAAGTGATATCATTTAGCTAGATCGAAGCTATGCGCTCCAAACATGAGCGGCAGGACCACGAAACGGGGGATACACCCATGTCAACGCATGACTCGCACGGCTCACCGGGCGCCGTAGACGTACCCGAGATGCCCGCCCCGCGCGTACGGGAGTTCGCCGCGCACAGCATCGGCGGCGGACTCGCCCTGCTGCTCGGCCTGGTCGGACTACTGCTGGGCGTCGGAATGGTCGTCGGCGCCACGGTGGTGGACTCCACCGGCGGCAAGGCCGTGCTCATCGTGCTCGGCATCCTGATCGGGCTCGCGGCCTTCGTCGCCATGTGTGGCCTGAACATGGTGGCGCCGGGCGAGGCCCGCGTCGTCCAGCTCTTCGGCCGCTACCGGGGGACGATCCGCGAGGACGGCCTGCGCTGGGTCAACCCGCTCACCTCCCGCGCCAAGATCTCGACGCGGGTACGCAACCACGAGACGGCCGTCCTCAAGGTCAACGACGCCTACGGCAACCCGATCGAGCTCGCCGCGGTCGTGGTGTGGCGGGTGGAGGACACCGCGCAGGCCTCCTTCGAGGTGGACGACTTCCTGGAGTTCGTCTCCACGCAGACCGAGGCGGCGGTGCGGCACATCGCTATCGAGTACCCCTATGACGCGCACGACGAGGAGGGCCTGTCGCTGCGGGGCAACGCGGAGGAGATCACCGAGAAGCTCGCCGTCGAACTGCACGCGCGCGTGGAGGCGGCCGGCGTCCAGATCATCGAGTCCCGCTTCACGCATCTCGCGTACGCGCCCGAGATCGCCTCGGCGATGCTCCAGCGGCAGCAGGCGGGCGCGGTCGTCGCCGCCAGGCGGCAGATCGTGGACGGCGCGGTCGGCATGGTCGAGGCGGCGCTCGCGCGGATCAGCGAGCGGGACATCGTCGAGCTGGATTCCGAACGGAAGGCGGCGATGGTGTCGAACCTGATGGTGGTCCTGTGCGGCGACCGGGCTCCGCAGCCCGTCCTCAACACCGGGTCCCTCTACCAGTGACCTCGTCTTCGGAGCCGGAACGTTCGGAGCCGGAACGTTCGGAGGGGGCGCCCGAGGGGGTGCCCCCCAGGCGGCGGGCTCAGCAGCAGCGCAAGCAGGTGCTGCTGAGGCTCGATCCGCTGGTGTACGAGGCGCTGGCGCGGTGGGCCGGGGATGAGCTGCGCTCGGCCAACGCGCAGATCGAGTTTCTGTTGCGGCGGGCTCTCGCGGAGTCGGGGCGTCTGCCGGGTGGGGCGGGGCCGATTCCTCGGCGGGGGCGGCCTCCCCGTTCCGGGGAGGCCGAGGAGTAGGGGGCCTGCTGTCTGCGTATGACCTTGGCCGCGGGTCGGTGGGGGCTGGTCGCGCCCACGTGGCGGAGCCGCACATCGATACAGCCCCGCGCCCCTTACGGGGCCAGTAGCGGAACCGTGACAATCGGGCCTGGCCTGCGGGTTCGTACGCCCTGAAGTCGGCTATCCACAGTGGGTATACACGGCGTGTATACCCACTGTGTAGAGTCCTGCTCATGTCCATCGGTCACACACTCCTCGGGCTCCTTGAGTCCGGGCCCCGTCATGGTTACGACCTGAAGCGGGCCTTCGACGAGAAGTTCGGTCATGATCGGCCGCTGCACTACGGCCAGGTCTATTCGACGATGTCCCGGCTGCTGAAGAACGGCCTCGTGGAGGTCGACGGGATAGAGGCGGGCGGCGGCCCGGAGCGGAAGCGGTACGCGATCACCGAGGCGGGTGTCACCGATGTCCAGCGGTGGCTCGCGACGCCGGAGAAGCCCGAGCCGTATCTCCAGTCGACCCTTTACACAAAGGTCGTCCTCGCTCTCCTGACGCACCGTGACGCGTCCGGGATCCTCGACACCCAGCGCTCGGAGCACCTGCGGATGATGCGCATCCTCACCGACCGCAAGCGCAAGGGCGACCTTGCCGACCAGCTGATCTGCGACCACGCCCTCTTCCACCTCGAGGCCGACCTGCGGTGGCTTGAACTCACCGCCGCGCGCCTCGGAAAACTCGCCGAGGCGGTGACCCGATGACCCCCGCAGGCTCCCTGCTCGCGGCCCACGACCTGCGCAAGGCGTACGGCCCCACCAACGCCCTCGACGGCGCCGAGTTCTCCATCCACCCGGGCGAGGTCGTCGCCGTGATGGGCCCCTCGGGCTCCGGCAAGTCGACCCTCCTGCACTGCCTCGCCGGCATCGTGCCGCCCGACTCGGGCTCGATCATGTACAACGGCCAGGAGATGGCGACGATGAACGACGCCCAGCGCAGTGCGCTGCGGCGCTCCGAGTTCGGCTTCGTCTTCCAGTTCGGGCAGCTCGTCCCCGAACTGACCTGCGTCGAGAACGTCGCCCTGCCGCTGCGCCTGAACGGCACCTCCCGCAAGGAGGCCGAGCGCACCGCCCTGTCGTGGATGGAGCGCCTGGAGGTCGACGACCTCAGGGCCAAGCGGCCCGGCGAGGTCTCCGGCGGCCAGGGCCAGCGTGTCGCCGTCGCCCGCTCGCTGGTCACCGGCCCGCGCGTGCTCTTCGCCGACGAGCCCACCGGCGCCCTCGACTCGCTCAACGGCGAGCGCGTGATGGAGCTGCTGACGGACGCCGCACGGTCCGCCAACGCCGCCGTCGTCCTCGTCACGCACGAGGCCCGCGTGGCCGCGTACTCGGACCGCGAGATCGTCGTACGGGACGGCAAGTCCCGGGACATGGAGCGCGTCGTATGAACGCACGCCAGTGGTCGAGAGACCTGGCCATGGGCGCCAAGTTCGCGTTCACCGGCGGGCGCGAGGGCTGGATGCGCGTGCTGCTCACCGGCGTGGGCGTCGGCCTCGGTGTGGCGCTGCTGCTGCTCACCACGGCGATCCCGAACGCGATGCAGGCACGGTCCGACCGCGAGTACTCCCGTATGGACATCCCGTACAGCACGGACGACACGGCCAGGGCCGACAACACCGTGCTCGTCGCGAACATCGACACCGAGTTCCGTGGCGCGGACGTCCGCGGCCGCCAGCTGGAGCCCGAAGGCATGCGGGCACCGCTGCCGCCGGGGGTGGAGAAGTTCCCCGCGCCGGGCGAGATGGTCGTGTCGCCCGCGCTCAAGGAGCTGCTGGGGTCCAAGGACGCCGAACTGCTGCGTGAGCGGCTGCCGTACCGGATCACCGACACCATCGGCGAGCTCGGTCTCATCGGCCCGGCCGAACTCGCCTTCTACGCGGGCGGCGACGACCTGGCCCCGCGCATCAACGGCGCCGATGTCGCGCGCATCGACACCTTCCATGCGAAGAAGGCGCCCTCGGAGAAGCTGGACCCGGTCCTGCTGCTGCTCGTCCTGATGGTGTTCGTGGTGCTGCTGATGCCGGTCGGCGTCTTCATCGCCGCGGCCGTACGCTTCGGCGGCGAGCGGCGCGACCGCAGGCTCGCGGCCCTGCGGCTGGTCGGCGCCGACAGCCGGATGACCCACCGGATCGCCGCGGGCGAGGCGCTCTCCGGGGCACTCGTCGGACTGGTCTTCGGCACCGGCTTCTTCCTGATCGGCCGTCAGCTCGCGGGCACCCTCGAGTTCTTCGACATCAGCGTGTTCCCGAGCTACCTCGACCCGACGCCCGTACTGGCCGTGCTGATCGCCGTCGCGGTCCCGGCGGCCGCCGTCGCGGTGACTCTCCTCGCCCTGCGCGGTGTGGTCATCGAACCCCTCGGCGTGGTGCGCACGGCCAAGCCCGCCCGGCGCCGGCTGTGGTGGCGGCTGCTGCTGCCGCTGGGCGGTCTCGCGATGCTCTCCCCGATGATCGGCAAGGGCCGCGAGAACGGGAACTTCAACGAGTACCTGGTGACCGGCGGAGTCGTCCTGCTGCTCATCGGCATCACCGCGCTGCTGCCGTGGCTCGTGGAAGCTGTCGTGGCCCGGCTGAACTCCGGCTCGGTCTCCTGGCAACTGGCCGTCCGCAGGCTCCAGTTGAGCAGCGGCACCGCGGCCCGCATGGTCAACGGCATCGCGGTGGCGGTGGCCGGCGCGATCGCCCTGCAGATGCTGTTCTCCGGCGTCCAGAGCAACTACACGAAGTCCACCGGCAACGATCTCTCGCGCGCCCAGATGGGGCTGACCGTACCGAAGGGCGTCTCGCTCCCCGGGGCCATGCGGGAACTCTCCGAGACCCGTGGCGTGCGCCAGGCCATCCCACTCTCCGACGCCTCGCTGGGCGACAGCGTGAAGGACCCCGGGGCGATCTCGGAGCTGACCGTGGGCGACTGCGCCTCCCTGCGCGAGGTGGCGAAGCTGCCCTCGTGCCGTGAGGGGGACGTGTTCGCTGTGCACGGTGTCGAGTACGACACGGACACCCCGAAGATGGCCGCGAGCGGCCGCAAGGTCTACATCGACCCCTCCTACACCGACTCCACCCCGGGCAAGGAGGTCGCCTGGACGGTCCCGCGGGGCATCAAGAAGGCCGCCCCGCGCGTGTCCCCGACGGGTTGGGAGCGCGGCGGCTTCCTGGTCACCCCGAGCGCGCTGCCCGCCGCGGCGGTCCCGGCTCTCATCACGCAGATCTATCTCCGGCTCGACATGTCGGTCCCGGACGTGCGCGAGTACGTACGCAACACCGCGGTACGGATCGACCCGATCTCGAACCCCATGGCGTACACGGCGACCGAGCGGTCCGACCGCTACGACTCCATCCGCACCGGCCTGTTCGTCGGCGCGGCCGGCGTCCTCGCGCTGATCGGCGCCAGCCTGCTGGTCTCCCAGCTGGAGCAGCTGCGCGAGCGCAAGAAGCTGCTGTCGGTCCTGGTGGCCTTCGGCACCCGGCGCCGCACGCTGAGCCTGTCGGTGCTGTGGCAGACCGCGATCCCGATCACCCTCGGTCTGGTCCTCGCCGCGGTGGTGGGGCTCGCCCTGGGGGCGGTCCTGCTGAAGATGACGGCCACTTCGGTGACCGTGGACTGGCTGAGCGTCCTGTCGATGACGGGCATCGGGGCGGCGGTCGTCCTCCTCGTGACGGCCCTCAGTCTGCCGCCGCTGCTGCGCCTGATGCGTCCGGACGGCCTGCGCACGGAGTAACTTGGCCAGGCCCCTTTGAGTTAAGGCCGTTGCCGGGTACGGGTTCACCACACCCGTACCGGCAGCGGCCGCCGCACGCGGAGCGGCCTTTTCCGGTTGCCCAGGAGGAGCCCGATGCTCACCGTTGATGACAGTCCGCTGCTGTTCGGCTCGATCGACCTGCCGGACGGTGAGTGATCCATGTCCCTCGACGCGCTGAAGTCCGCGATTCCGGACTACGCCAAGGACCTTCGCCTGAACCTGGGTTCGGTGATCGGCGACTCCGAGCTGCCCGAGCAGCAGCTGTGGGGCACGGTGCTCGCCTGCGCGATCGCCTCGCGCTCTCCTCGTGTCCTGCGTGAGCTGGAGGAGGAGGCCAACGCGAAGCTGTCGCCGGAGGCCTACACCGCGGCCAAGACCACCGCGGCCGTCATGGCGATGAACAACGTCTTCCACCGCACGCGGCACCTGCTCTCCGACCCGGAGTACGGGAACCTGCGGGCGGGTCTCCGCACGAACGTGATCGGCGACCCGGGTGTGGCGAAGGTCGACTTCGAGCTGTGGTCGGTCGCCGTCTCCGCCATCAACGGGTGCGGGCAGTGTCTCGATCACCACGAGCAGGTGCTCCGCAGGGCGGGAGTCGACCGGGAGACGATTCAGGAGGCTTTCAAGATCGCCGCGGTCGTCCAGGCGGTGGGGGTCACACTGGACGCGGAGGAGATCCTGGCGGAGTAGTCCGGAGGCGTTTCCTCCTGCCTGGACGCGTCCGGCCTACCTGGACGCGTCCGACGGCCGCTCCACCGGAGCCGCGTCCGTCGCGGTCGCCCCGTGCGGCACCGGAGACCGGCGGAGGCCCGACTCCCGGGAGTACGACCGCAGGTACCCGACCACCGTGTTGACGACGGCGACGAGCGGCACGGCGACAACGGCACCACCGATCCCCGCGACCAGGCCACCCGCGGCGACGGACAGCACAACGGCCAGCGGATGCACCCGCACCGCCCGCCCCAGAATGAACGGCTGGAGGATGTGCCCCTCGATCTGCTGCACGGCCAGCACCACCGCCAGCACCATGACCGCCGTGAAGACACCCTGCGTCACCAGCGCGACCACCACCGCCAGCGCCCCCGACACCACCGCGCCGACCAGCGGAATGAACGCGAACAGGAAGATGAAGACGGCGAGCGGCACGGCCATCGGGACATCGAGGAAGAAGATGCCGAGGCCGATGAAGATGGCGTCGATGAGAGCGACTATCACCGTGCCCCGGACATAGGCGGTCAACGTGCGCCACGCGCGCGGGCCCGCCCCCGCGACCCCCGGACGGGCGGCCGCCGGCACGAGCTTGAGGGTCCACTCCCAGATGCGCTTGCCGTCGTAGAGGAGGAAGAGGGTGGAGAACATCGTGAGGAGGATGCCGGTCAGCGCCTCCACGATGACCGTGACACCTTCGAGGCCCGCCGACGTGATCTCGTCCGTGTTGGCGCCGACGGCCTCGCGCAGGCTCTTGGCGATGTCCTTGATCTGATCCTCGGTCACATGGAACGGGCTGTTGAGCAGCCAGCGCTGCAACTCGTCGATGCCGTCCTGGACCTGGTCGGAGAGGTTGTCGATGTTCTCCATGACCTGCCAGACCACGAACCAGCCGACCAGCCCCATGACCACGAAGCCGAGGATCGCGGTGAGCGCGGTGGCGGGCCCGCGCGGCACCCCGTACCGCCGCAGCCGCGCGACGGTCGGCTGGAGCAGCGCGGTGATGAGCAGCGCGGCCACGAAGGAGAGGACGACGAGCTGGACGGCGCTGATGACTCGCATCAACACCCAGACGGTGCCCGCGAGTACGAGCAGTCGCCAGCCGGCCTCGGCGGCGACCCGCATGCCCCACGGGACGGCCGCGGCGGGATCGGGACGGACGCCCACGGCGGGAGCGTCGGCCGAAGACCGGGGCTGGGACGACGACGGGGATGAGGCCGCTGGCGGGGCCCCTTCGGCCTGCGGGCCCGGGACGTCCGAGGCGTCCCTGACATCCGCGTCGTCCCGGTCGGCCCTGTCGGCCTCGGCGCGGCGCTCCTCCAACCGCTCGCCCATCTCGGTCAGTCCGGCACCGAGCCGACCGATCCACTTCGGCACTCGCGACATGATCCGTTCCTTTTCCCCGTTGCTCCCCACCACTCCCCCGGGGGTTTGCCGGGGTCGACCGTACATGGCCGAAGCCCCCCACCGTAGGACGGTGAGGGGCTCGGAGAGGTTGAGACGACTGAGCGGTTGCCGGCTCAGTAGTAGTTGTTGGCCTGCCAGAAATCCCAGGCCTCGCACGGACTGCCGTACCGGTCGGCCATGTAGCTCAGGCCCCACTTGATCTGGGTGGCCGGGTTGGACATCCAGTCGGCGCCGGCCGACGCCATCTTGGAGCCCGGCAGCGCCTGCATCAGGCCGTAGGCGTCGGAGGTGGGATTGTCCGCCTTGTAGTTCCAGCTGGACTCGTGGTCCACGATCGTGCTGAAGCACGAGAACTGGTCCGCCGGGACGATCTGGCGCGCCATCTCCTTGACCTGCTCAGCGGTGTACGAGGGCAGCACCGGGAAGCTGGACGGATCACGCGTGGCGGAACGGCTGGCGACCTTCTCGGCCTCCTCGCGTTCCTTCCGTTCCTTTGCCTCCCGCTCGGCCTTCTCCGCGGCCTTCTGCTTGGCGATCGCGTCCTTGGCGGCCTGCTTGCGCGCGGACTCCTCCGCGTCCTTCCGAGCGGTGGCGTCCGCGGCGATGGCCTGCGAGTCCGCCTGCTGCGTCAGGGAAGCGGTCTGCACCTGGGCCTGCTGGCCCGCGGGTATGTCCGCGAGGAGCGTCGCGTCGCTCGCCGTTGTGTCGGCGTCGTCGGCGAGAGGGGCGTTGCCCGAGGCAACACCAGAGACAGCGCCGACAGCGGTGACCGCGGTGGCCGAGGCCACTGCGAGTCCCCGGACCGAAATCCGGCTCACACGGTTTCCTTCCAGCATCGCCCGCTACAGGTGACCCTCGCGGACGCAATCGTGCCCCTGGCACTGGCCTCCCAACTGCGGGGTCACGGGAGGCACGGGCCCGGTGGACAACTCCCGTGACAGGAGCGCTCCATGGTGCGCGGGCGGCATACGACGGCTCTATGAAGTTCTGGATGCTGCTGTTGTGCCGTACCGCTGGGGGTACAGGTGTGTCGTATGCGGGGCCTGACAGGAGTGAGACTCTGCCGCACCCCGGCGCCGGGAGGCAATTCTGTGCCGAGTGTGAAAGCTCACACCCCGTTTGCCTCAGGAGTTTTCCGGAAACGAGCACACGCCAAGACGCCGCCCGGCTAGGCTTTTCGCCTTTGCCGGACGGCGTCAACTACCGTGTAGCCACCACCCTTTAACCAACCGGGACCAGGTGGGGCAGGTGGGATCAGATGTGCCCGTCCTCCAGCATTTCGGTCACAAGTGCCGCGATCTGGGACCGCTCGGACCTGGTGAGCGTGACGTGCGCGAAGAGCGGATGCCCCTTCAGCTTCTCCACGACGGCCACGACACCGTCGTACCGGCCGACGCGCAGATTGTCCCGCTGCGCCACGTCATGAGTCAGAATGACCCGTGAATTCGCGCCGATTCGGGACAGAACGGTCAACAGGACGTTCCGCTCCAGGGATTGGGCCTCGTCCACGATCACGAACGCGTCGTGGAGTGAGCGGCCGCGGATGTGCGTGAGCGGCAGGACCTCCAGCATGCCGCGCGCGGTGACCTCCTCGATGACCTCGCGGCTGGTGACCGCGGAGAGCGTGTCGAAGACCGCCTGCGCCCAGGGACCCATCTTCTCGGACTCGGAGCCGGGCAGATAGCCGAGCTCCTGCCCGCCCACCGCGTACAGCGGCCGGAAGACCATCACCTTCTGGTGCTGCCGCCGCTCCAGCACCGCCTCCAGGCCCGCGCACAGCGCGAGCGCGGACTTCCCGGTGCCGGCCCGGCCGCCCATCGACACGATCCCGACGTCCGGATCGAGCAGCAGATCCAGCGCGATACGTTGCTCCGCGCTGCGCCCCTTGATGCCGAAGGCCTCCCGATCACCCCGTACGAGCCGGACGTTGCCCTCGGACGTCACGCGCCCCAGGGCTTTGCCGCGCTCGGACTGGATCATCAGGCCCGTGTGCACCGGATACTCCGACGCCTCGGGGACGTACAGGGTCTCCTGCTCGAAGAGGAGGTCCACCTGCTCGCCGGAGAGCGTCAGTTCGGACATTCCGGTCCAGCCGGAGGAGCCGGTGATGGCGAGCTCGGCGCGGTACTCCTCGGCGAGGAGCCCGACCGACGAGGCCTTGATCCTGAGCGGGAGATCCTTCGACACGACCGTGACGTCGAATCCCTCGGCCTGCAGATTGCGGGCGACCGCGAGGATGCGGGAGTCGTTGTCCCCCAGGCGGTAGCCGCTGGGCAGCACACTGGGGTCCGAGTGATTGAGCTCGACACGTACGGTCCCGCCCAGCTCCCCGGTGGGGATGGGGGCATCGAGCCGGCCGTACTTCACCCGGTAGTCGTCGAGCAGGCGCAGGGCCTGCCGGGCGAAGTAGCCGAGTTCGGGATGGTGCCGCTTGGCCTCCAATTCCGTGACCACGACGATGGGCAGCACGACTTCGTGCTCCTCGAAGCGGTTCATGGCGTGCGGGTCGGCCAGCAGGACGCTGGTGTCGAGAACATAGGTGCGCCGGTCTGGCATACGGCGCTTAGTGCTGGTCACCACGGAAGGACGTACCCCCTCGGATGAGGTCGGGGAGCGACGGAGGAGAACTGGACCGGTCCGCGGCCGCGATACACGCGGGCCGAGAACCGGCCCTCCGCTTCGTCCGTACTGACCGCACGGTCGGGCTGGTGCAAAGGGCCTCCCGGGCGGACGGCCCCGTGCCGTCCGCTGAGATACGACACCCGTGGTTCGGGTGTCGACCTGGAAGGCTTATGCCCTTGAACTCGCACGCCCATGCCACGGCACATGACGGCGCCTTCGTTAACTCCAGATGACGTACGTCCCTGACGCGCCCCTGATAGCCCCCCAGAGGCGTTACCTCCGGGCCGCCGTCAGCCTCCGTAACGGCGGTGTCGCG
Source organism: Streptomyces sp. NPDC050704 (assembly GCF_040654355.1). Lineage (NCBI taxonomy): Bacteria > Bacillati > Actinomycetota > Actinomycetes > Kitasatosporales > Streptomycetaceae > Streptomyces > Streptomyces sp. NPDC050704. The sequence continues at coordinate 24,732 of NZ_JBFAHW010000102.1, forward strand.
CCGCGTAGTCACGCAGGGCGCGCAGGAAGTCGACCTTGCGGAAGGCCGGCCAGAAGACATCGCAGAAGTAGTACTCGGAGTGGGCCGACTGCCAGAGCATGAATCCGGACAGCCGCTGCTCGCCGCTCGTACGGATCACGAGGTCGGGGTCGGGCTGGTGGCTGGTGTAGAGGTGCTTGCCGATCATGTCGATGTCGACGTTCTCGGCGAGCTCCTCCATCGAGGTGCCCTTGTCGGCGTGGTCGAGGATCATCGAGCGCACGGCGTCGGCGATCTCCTGGCGGCCGCCGTAGCCGATCGCGACGTTCACGACTATCCCGTCGACGTGCCCGGTGGCCTCCTCGGCCTCCTTCAGGACGGTCTGCATCGGCGAGGGCAGGATGTCGGGCGTACCCACGTGGTGCACGCGCCAGCGGCCGTCGGCGGCGAGGGAGCGTACGACGTTCTCGATGATGCCGAGCAGCGGTACGAGCTCTTCCTTGGGGCGGTCGAAGTTGTCCGTCGACAGCAGCCAGAGGGTGACGACCTCGACGTCGGTCTCGGAGCACCAGCCGAGGAACTCCTCGATCTTGTCCGCTCCGGCCCGGTGCCCCTGGGCGGCCGTGCTGCCGGCCGCCTTCGCCCAGCGCCGGTTGCCGTCCATGATGACCCCGATGTGCTTGGGCACCTGGTCGTGGTCAAGGTGGCCTTCCACCCTGCGTGCATAGAACCTGACCAGCAAGCGGCGCAGGTTGTCGCGCAGGTTCACGTGTTTGTCAGCCCCTCCGTGCAGACGGCAGTCCCCGGGAACCGTGCAAACGGCGGTTCCCGAGGGCGACACCCTACCGCTGCGGGAGCGCCGCTTCCCCTTGGGGTACAAGGCCTCCCCGTGACCAGGCGATGCTGAGCGCCGGCCTCCGACACGGTCCCACCGGGGCTCTCGTGGACCGGGGCGGCGGCTTCGGGGCGTACGCCGGGCGCGTAAGAGCGCACAAAAAAACGGGCCGGTCCGTGGGGGGGAGACGGACCGGCCCGAGGGGGGGTTTCCACCATAACCCTTCGTAAGTGATGCTGCGTACATCGGCGTGCCACAACTACTCTCCGGAGTTGCCCCACAACGCCCGGGTGGGTGCGGAAGCGTTCATTCAGTGGCGGATCATGGCTGAATCACATCGAATTCCAAGGCAATCCACAGGAATCCGGAGGGAACCAGGGGGTTTGAGCGCGATCGCGGGACATTGGGCCACATGCCTCGGACGTACGCCCCAAGGGTGACGCGGGCGATGAACGCTCACTTGACGCCGATACCGATCCCTACCCCGACATCTCTACCGCCGACGCCGATTTCGGAGCCATGGCAACGTTCACGACCGCTCACACGCCGGAACCCGTACCTCTGGAGCTCGCCGAGTCGGGGCGGGCGCGGCGGCGCGGGCTGCTCGGGCGGGACGGGATCGAGGGGGCGCTGCTGCTGACGCCGGCGAGCGCGGTGCACACGCTGGGGATGCGGTTCGCGGTCGATGTCGCCTACCTGGACCGGAAGCTGCGCGTCCTGGCGGTGCGGACCATGCGCCCGGGGCGGATCGGGCTGCCCCGCTTCCGGGCCCGGCACGTACTGGAGGCGGAGGCAGGGGCGATGGAGCGGTGGGGTCTGCGGCGCGGGGAAGTGGTCCGCGTACGGGACTTCTGAGGCGGCCCGCGGACCGGCGAGGCGGGCGGCCCGGCGTCGGCGGCGGGCACCGCGCGGCCCCCTCCGCCGCGCGGTGCCGTCCCGCGCGACTTTGCTCACGCGAATTACCTTGGCTTGAACTTACGTGAGGCGAGGGGGTGAAAGGCGCCATCCGCGATAACGATGTGAAAAACGTGTGAGCTCTTCCGGGTTTTTCCCGGGAGCTCCCACCTGGCCCCGCCACCCGCCCCTGCCCGGACTCATCCGGACTGCGCGACGACCGGCACCTCTTTGCTCATTTCCGGGTGTTTACGGGCGATAATTTCCCGCATGTGACGATCGCCCCATTCGCCCAGCGGGAGCAGGGCGGTATTCAGTGCTTTGCCCAGCTCGGTCAGCGAGTACTCGACCCGGGGCGGCACCTCCCCGTACACCTCGCGACGTACCACCGCGTCCTGCTCCAGCTCGCGCAACTGCTGGCTCAGTACCTTCTCGCTGACCCCCTCGACATGGCGGCGCAGCTCACCGAAGCGCAGCGTTCCGCCCGCGTGCAGCGCCCAGAGGATCATCGGCTTCCACTTTCCGCCCACGACGTCCACGGCGGCGTCGAGACCGCAGCTGTAGGGACCTTTGCCCTTCGACATGGCCAACTCCTCCCAAGACCGGGCGGCGGACGGGACCTGACCCTTTCCGGGCCCGGCTCCGCCGTCACGCCATCCGCCATGCCAACGAGGATCACACGGGAGGCCGCGAGCACGACCCCATGGGCGACAACCACCGTCGGCGACAGGCTCATTCGCGCCACGCGGGTCGCGCGGCCATCTCGCAGGAACAGATGAATATGTATTCATTTACTCCGATACATGAACCAGGTGCCTCGCTACGATGACCGCATGGGCCACGGAGTCGACGAAGTCGACGAGAAGAGCAGCACCCGCGAACGTCTGGACGCCGTCGGCGCCGCGGACGTCGCAGCCACGCTCCAGGCCCTTGCCACGCCCTCCCGGCTGCGCATCCTGGCGCGCCTGCGGGAGGGGCCGTGCGCGGTCGGGGAACTGGCGGTGGCGGCGGGCCTGGAGCAGTCGGCGTGCTCGCACCAGCTGCGGCTGCTGCGGAACCTGGGGCTCGTCACGGGTGAGCGGCGGGGACGGTCCATCGTGTACGCGCTGTACGACCACCATGTCGCGGAGCTGCTGGAGCAGGCGCTGCACCATGTGGAGCACCTGCGGCTGGGGCTGCGGGACGAGGCGTAGTTACTCGTCGGGCTTGGGGTTACGCGTCCGGGGAAGGGGTTACGCGTCCGGCTTGCGGGCCTCGATGAGGTGGCGGGTGCTGTGGGCCACGAACGGGCCCAACTCCTCGATCTGCTCGTGCAGGCCGAGGAGTTGGGTCCTGTACTGGTCCACGGTGAAGCCGGGGACCATCCACACCACCTTCCGCAGGAAGTGCACGACGGCCCCGATGTCGTGGAACTCCATCCGCAGCCGCTCCGCACGCAGGTCGACGATCTCCAGCCCCGCGGCCTCGGCCCCGGCACGCTCCAGGTCCGGGTGACGGGCGTTGCGCCGGGCGTCGGGCTGCGGGCCGAGGAAGTACTCGACCACCTCGTAGGCGCTGTTGGGACCCACGTGCTGGGCGAAGTAGGTGCCGCCGGGTCTGAGGACGCGGGCGATCTCCGTCCAGTGCGCCTGGACCGGGTGCCGGCTCACGACGAGGTCGAACGCCGCGTCGCCGAACGGCAGCGGCGCGTCCTCCGGCGAGGCGACCACCACGGCGCCGCGTGGATGGAGGAGGGCGGTGGCCTTGGCGACGTTCGGGGGCCAGCCCTCGGTGGCGACCGTGAGCCTCGGCAACTCCCTTGCCGACGCGAGGACTTCACCGCCACCCGTCTGGAGGTCGAGCGCGGCCTGCGCCTTGGCCAGGCGCTCCCCCATCGCCCGCGCGTATCCCCAGGAGGGCCGCGCCTCGGTGGCCCGCCCCTCGAACCACGAGAAGTCCCACCCTTCGGTGGGGGCGGCTTCGGCCTCGGCGACGAGCTCTTCGAAGGTACGGCTGGGCTGGCTCCGGCTCATCGGTTGATGGTGGCAGGCAGGGATTCCGTGCCGCGACTGATTTCTCCGGGCGGTGTCGGTGGGCGGTGTCTGTGTCGGCGGGCGGTGTCGGTGGGCATGGTCGGTCCACATGGTCATCGTGCGCTGTCAGTGGGGACTGTTACGTTCGCGGCATGACGACTCCAGGGGCTGGAATGCCCTACGCCGGTGGCGAGAAGGAAAGCCTGCACGCGAGCCTCGACCACCATCGGGACATCGTGCTCTGGAAACTGGAGGGACTGGACGACGAGCAGCTGCGCCGGCCGATGACCCCGTCCGGTACGAACCTGCTGGGCCTGGTGAAGCACCTCGGCTCGGTCGAGTACGGCTGGTTCTGCTCGACGTTCGGCCACGACGTGGAGCCGCTGTGGTTCGACCCGAACACCGAGGAGGACATGACCGTCGGCCCCGGTGAGCCGACGGCCCGGATCGTGGACTTCTACGGGCGTGCCCGGGCGGCGGCCGACCGCGTGATCACCGAGCTGCCGCTGGACGCTCCAGGGAAGCCCCCATGGCGCGGCCACGGGGTGTCGTTGCGCTGGGTCCTCATCCACCTGATCGAGGAGACGGCCCGGCACGCGGGCCACATGGACATCCTGCGCGAGCTGGTCGACGGGGCGACGGGGAATCGGCGCCTGTCCTAGCCTCCTTCAGGCCGAGGCCTCTCGGAGTCGGAGTTGATGTCGAGTACGAGGAGGGTGTGGACATCTTCGCCGTGGCGGACCGTGCCGACGGGCTGGAAACCGTGTCGTTCCAGGAGACGGACCGAGGCGGTGTTCTCGGCGAACGGGTCGGCGTGGAGCGGGCGGGTCTTCTCCTCGCGGAGGAAGAGAGCGAGGGCTCGGGTGCCGATGCCCCGGCCCCAGTAGGCGCGGCCGAGCCAGTAGCCGATGAAGCGGCGGTCCTGCTCCCACCAGGCGACGATGTAGCCCGCCGGGCTGCCGTCCACGACGACCGTCCGTACGAGGCATGTGTCGTCCCCGAAGATTTTGTCGACCCAGTGGGTCATGAAGCGGTCGCGTGGCCGCGGGGTGAACCTCGATCGCCGGAGCGCCTCCGCGTCATGTTGCTGCTCGAAGAACACGTCCAGGTCGGCTTCTTCCACGGCCCTCAGGCATACGCGCTCGTCGTCGTCCTCGTCGTCGCTCATGCCGAGAGAGTCTGGCACCGGGCACTGACATCCGGCGTGAGCGACGACGACGGCTACGGCGGCCGGGGGCTTAAGGGACGAGGGGGCGTACGTCCTCGGCCACGAAGCGGATGAAGCCCTCGGGGTCGGGTTCGTCGGCGGTCGGCTGGAGGATCACGCTGTCGGCGCCCGCGTCCACGAGGCGCTGGACGGCCTTGGCGACCGTCTCCGCGTTTCCGGCGACTCCGAGGTCCGGGACCGACGCCAGGCCTTCCGTGTCCAGTTCGGCGTGGAGGCGGGCGGCGGCGTCCTGGCCGGTGGCGGTGAGGAGGTAGACGACCACGGTGTGCGGACCGTCCGCACCGTCGCTGAGGGAGGCCGACTTCCGCCCCTCGTCGATGAGTTGGCGGGCTTTCCGTACACCCTCGGGTGGGGTGCCCGCGGTGAGGATGGTCCCGTCGGCCGCCTCCCCGGAGAGCCGGAGCGTACGCGGTCCGGTGGCTCCGGCAAGGATGCGCGCCGCGGTCTCCGGGGGCCAGTCGAGGGCGACGCCGTCGAGTTTCACGTACCGGCCGTCCGTCGTGACGCGCTCGCCCCGCAGCAACGCGCGCAACGCCACGAGGTACTCCCGCAGCAGCGTCACGGGCGATTCGGCCCTCGCCCCGACCTGCCCCATCCAGTCCTGGACACCGTGGCCGACACTCAGCACCGCCCGGCCCGGGAACAGCCGGTGCAGTGTGGCGGCCTCCATCGCGGTCACGGCGACGTTCCGCAACGGCACGGGAAGCAGACCGACTCCCACGCGCAGCCGCTCCGTCCAGGCCAGGGCCGCGGCCGCCGCCGAGATTCCTCCTTCCAGGAAGCAGTCCTCCCACAGCCACAGCTCCTCCAGCCCCGCGTCCTCCGCGACGCGAGCCATGGTCCGTAGGCGTTCGGGGGGCAGTTGAGGCCGGAACACGGCACCGAGTGCAGTCATGCGGTCTTCCTACCCGGCCGCGGAGCGGGGGGACAACACCTTTGTCGCTTCGGGGGCGTGAACGCGCCGCGCACAGCTGACAGCCTGGTGGCGCGCAAGCCCCCGCGGTCCGTCCCGTGGCGGCGGGCCGCGTCGACTCCGGAGCGAGGTGTCCAGGCACATGGTGACCGCGGACTTCTGGTTGGACCCGTCCTGCCCCTACACATGGCTGACCTCCCGCTGGCTCGTCGAGGTCAGCAAGGTCCGGCCCGTCACACCACGCTGGCGCGTCATGAGCCTGTCGGTACTCAACGAAGGCCGCGACGACGACCCCGAGGGAGACCCGGAGGGCTACCTCTGGATACCGGTGCGGGTGTGCGCCGCGGTAGAGCAGGAGTACGGCCACGAGGCGCTCGGCGCGTTCCACGCGGAGCTGTGGAACCCCGCGCACCGCGACGACGGCTGGACCGATGCCCTTGCCAACGCTCTCGAACGGGCCGGTCTGCCCCGGCGCCTCGCGCAGGCCGGTACGTCGACGTCGTACGACGCGGCCGTACGCGCCTCCCACGCGGAGGCCATGAACGAACTCGGCCCCCACGTCGGCACACCGATCATCGCGACGACCACCGCCGCGGGCACCCGCGTCGCGTTCTTCGGCCCCGTCGTCTCCCAGCCCCTCACCGGTTCGCAGGCCGGGGATCTGTGGGACGGAACGCTGCTGGTGGCGGGAACCCCGGGCTTCCACGAACTCAAGGCGACGGCACACGCGGAGCCGAAGGTGTGAGCCCCCGCCGTTGAGCTTGGCCGGTCACTCGCTGTCGGGGGCCTTCGGCTCCGGTAGTGGATCAGCAACGAACGTGCCCTTGCCGTGCACAGTGACGATCAGCTCACGCTCGCGCAGCACCTGAGCGGCGCGCCGCACCGTCAAGTAGGCGACCCCGTATTCCGTTGCGAGGTCGCGCTCGGGGGGCAGGCGAGCTCCCGGCCGCAGCTCGCCCGCCGAGATGCGCGCAGCGATGTGGTCGGCGATCGCGACGTACACCAGCTGCGGTCCCTGCGGATCGAAGTCCGGAATTTCGTTCTGGCCACTCATAGAGCCACCGTAAGCACGCCTGACCTGCGAAGACCATCAATGAGCTATACAGAGCTTCACTGAGCTTGTACGGTCGAGACGTAAGAGACCCCGGCGACGGATGTGAGCCGTCCCGGGGCACGGTCAACGCCTCTTAGGAGTGTCAACGTGCTCGACCTTATCGTTCGATTCCTGGCATGGGTGCTCACTCTCTGCACCCCACGCGCCCGGGGCCGCCACCGCTTCGGCGCGCTCCCGCCGTTGCGGATCATCCCCGTTCCGCCGCCCCGCTTCACCGAGGTCCTCGACGGCAACGCATCCCGACTCGTACGCCCCTACGTCCTGGACCCCGCCGAACGCCGCCACCAACGCGAACGCCGCCGGGCCACCTACCTGGCAACCCTCGGCATCGACGTCGGCCCGGACCACATCCACGGCGTCCGCGTACCGGCGGCCTCCCGATGACGCGCCCCGCCGTACGGATGTGCGCCCGCTGCCAGGACACGACGGACGCCCCGGTCCTGGTCCACGAGGTGCACGCGGCGACGGGCCCCGGCTTCAACGTCTACGCATGCACCGAGTGCGCCGACCACTACCCGCCCATGACCGACGTGCTGGACCTGGAACTCTCAGAGACCACCCCGCGCCGCCGCTCCCGCCTCACCCTGCGCGTCTACACGGTCGACGCGGACTGCGCCGTGACCGAGGACCGGGGCCAGGTGGAGATCCTCACCGGCGGCCGAGCCGATCCACTACCGCGCACGTCGGCGTATCCGCCGTGCGGATGCCCACGCTGCCGGACGCGAGAGCACAGCACGGCCGAGGAGACCTGATGAGCAACGAACACCACCACGTCACCTGGAAGATCCCGCCGGAGCACCGAGGCGGCGCCCCCTCGCCTCTCCGCCATCCGCACGAAGGCATCGCGGCAAACCTGAGTCGCTAAGCACGTGCTTGCCTGGGACGGTCCCTCCGCGCCAGCGATGAGCACCGACTGGTGCGCCTACACGTGGGTCCCACGGCGGCCGGGCAAGAAGTCACACCGAAACGGTTTGCTATTTCCTTTGCTATTGCAGCACTACCCTGACGTAGTGGACTCCACTGAGCAGTACGGCAAGGACGAAGGCCCAGCCCGGAAGGTGAGCGTGTCCATGCCTGCGGACCTTATCGCCACGGTCAAGGCGCGCGTCGGCCCACGCGGATTCGGCCCTGTTCTCGTAAAGCTACGGCCAGGTGGTGTGTGGCACTGAGTCCTCGTTTCCCTGCTCTGGCTGTCTCGTTGAGCTGAACGAGTGACGGTGAGAGGGCGGGGCGGGTGCGGCAGGACTGGGAGCCGGAAGACCTGATTGAGGTCTGGACGCTGCTCGAAGACGACATGAAGAAGGTGCGGAACAAGTCGGGGACGACCCGGCTGGGATTCGCTCTGCTGCTGAAGTTCTTCGAGGTGGAGGCCCGGTTCCCGGAGTCCGCCAGGGAGATGCCCGCCGCGGCGGTGGAGTACGTGGCCCAGCAGGTGAAGGTTCCCGCTGGGGCGTGGGCGGACTATGACTGGCAAGGCGACCGGATCAAGCGGCACCGCAAGCAGATCCGTGCGGCGTACGGGTTCCGGGCGATCACCGAGGAGGACCAGGAGCGGCTGGCCGTGTGGCTGGCCGCTGAGTTGTGCCCGGTGGAGTTGTCGCGGGATCGGCTGGCGGCGGTAGTGGCCCGGTGCCGTAACGACCACGTTGAGCCGCCGGCCCCGGGGCAGGTCGGGCGGTTGGTGGCCAAGGCGGTCAAGGACTTCGAGGCCCAGTTCTGCCGAAGCAGAGTGGAGCGGCTCTCGCACGCGACCCGCTCGCGCCTGGAGGACCTGGTCGTCAGCAGCGAAGACGGGGCGTCCGAGGAAGCGGACAGCGAGGGCGCGGTGGCGGGCGGCGGGCGGTCGCACTTCGCCGAGCTGAAGACCGACCCGGGGGCGCCGGGGCTGGAGAGCCTGCTGGCGGAGGTGAACAAGCTCCAGCGCGTGAGGCGGCTGGAGCTGCCCGCGGACCTGTTCGCGGACGTGTCGGAGAAGCTGGTGGACGCGTGGCGGGCGCGGGCGTCGAAGGAGTACCTACTACGACAAGAAGATCAAAGAGGGCAAGCGCCACACACAAGCCCTCCTCTGCCTCGCCCGCCGCCGAGCCGACGTCCTCTTCGCCATGCTCCGCGACGGCACCTTCTACCAACCACCAACCCCGATCAACCCTTGACCAAAGTCATAGAGGCACCCCCCCGAGGGTCGAGCAGCGGACGTAGGCGATGCGGATGTCCGCACTCGGCGGGTCCGGGGCGATCGGTACCGACGGTGGGATATTCGGTCGCCACGCGCCTCGGGCGCGAGAGAGTCCGGGGCAATGTAGTGATCTTCAGTGATCGGGCTTCCGGCTGTCGGTTGGCAACCGGGAGCAGTCTGCTGAAGGTGTTTCGCGTGGCCACCGGGCGGTCCGCGATAGGCCCTGGGGTGGGACGTCAGCCCGAGGCACCGCTGCGGCGGGCGTAGGCGCGGGCGGCGCGGACACGGTCGCCGCAGCGTGTGGAGCACCAGTGGCGCCGGCCGTGGGTGCGCAGGAGGAACCGGTCGCAGGGGGCTGATCCGCAGGAAGCGAGGATGTCGGCGTCGGGCCCGGTGAGCAGGTCGGCGGCGTCGGCGGCGAGGGTCGCCAGTGCGTGGTTGACGGCCTGGTCGGTGGGGTGCGCCTGGATGCGGTGCAGGCCCCGGGCCCCGTCCCAGGCGAGGAGGGGGGCGGTGGGCACGGCCGTGAGGGCCTCGTTCACCGCGCGCAGGGACTCCTCGGGCGGGATGGTGGCATCGACGCGGGCGGCGAATACAGCGCGTATGTGAGCGCGCAGCGTGCGCATCCGCTGTGCACATACCTCGTACAGCTGTACCTGCGGGGTGGTCAGGTCGTGAGCGGCGAGCCAGTGCATGGCGGATTCCGGTGCGGCGAGCAGGTCGTAGCCCTGACCGGCGGGCAGGGTGGCGACGGTGTCGGCGAAGCCCAGGGAGCGGTACCGGTCGGCACCCGGCGCCGGAGGCAGAGCGGTCGGTGCTACGTCGGTGGCCAGGGTGTCGTCCATACCTCTCATGGTAGCGCTTGTGTTTTTCCGTGATACCTGCCTAGCCTGGAGTCACGGAAACCACAGGTTTTTTTCGTGAGAAAGGGAGACGTGATGTCTCAGCTCAACGCCAGCCAGGTCCCGGTCCGCACGTTCGGCGGTCCGACGGCCCTGTTCGAGTACGGCGGCCTTCGCTTCGTGACCGACCCGACCTTCGACGGCCCCGGCGACTACTCCAGGCCCGGTCGCCCGACCCTGACCAAGACCGCCCCCTCCACCGGCACCCCGGCCGACCTCGGCCGCGTCGACGTGGTCCTGCTCTCGCACGACGAGCACGCCGACAACCTCGACACCTCCGGCCGTGCCCTGCTCGCCGACATCCCGCTGACCCTGACCACCCCCGGCGGCGGGGAGCGCCTGGGCGAGACGCTGGGGGAGCGGGCCAAGGGCCTGGCCGACTGGCAGTCCGTCGAGCTCGAGCGCCGGGACGGCGGCCCCGGCGCCATCACCGTCACAGGCGTGCCCGCCATCCACGGCCCCGGCCCGCGCGAGGAGGTCGAAGCGAGCACCGGCCAGGTCGTCGGCTTCGTCCTGACCGGCGAGGGCCTGCCCACCGTCTACGCCAGCGGCGACAACGCCTCGCTCGACGCGGTCAGGGAGATAGCCGAGCGCTTCGCCCCGGTCGACACCGCCCTCCTGTTTGCCGGAGCACCCCGCTTCCCCATGGTCTTCGACGGCAACCTGATCGTCCTGGACAGCGCCCAGGCCGCCGAAGCCACCCAGATCCTCGGCGCCCGACATGTCGTGCCCGTCCACCACGACAGCTGGGCCCACTTCACCGAAGGCCGCGACGAGCTGAAGGCAGCCTTCGCCGCCGCGGACCTGACCGACCGCCTGGACCAGGACTGGGTGCAGCACGCCTGAGCCCGGACCGCCACGCATGAACCGAGACCTCGTGCCGGGGTCGGGGCCCGCAGCACACAGCACATCGGGACCCGACCCCGGCTGCGACCCCTCGTGGCGCCCCTTGCACCCTGCCAGAACGACAGAGAAGGATCGGCACGCCCGGTGGCGAACCTGCCTTGATCATCTCTGCTCGGCACACCTGTCCACCAGACCCCTGCCCTGTTCCCTCCCGTCGGCGTCTTCATTTCGTCGGCCACTTCTCACAAACGACCCTTTGCCGGAGCAAGATCAAAAAGGGTTGGACGGTGGCCGCCGAGAAGCGGATCGACTCTCAGAACCCGTTCGCACGCAAAGGTGACGGGAGGGGAGTTCTGAGACTTGCGTTGTGCGAAAATCAGGGTCCATGACGGCCCCTCAAGAACCCTCCGCCGGCCCTGAGGCCGAAGCCGATCTCGTCGAGCGCCATCCGTGCCCGAAGTGCAAGGCCGCACCCGGCTCGCCGTGCCGCTCGCGCAGCGGGGCAGTCACGAGCGCCTACCACACCGGCCGCTTCACCAAGGTGCCGAAACTGGCGAAGGAACTGCGGGTGCCGACCCCGGCCAACCGGGGGCCGGGGCAGCCCTGGCGCCCCGGCAAGCCGGTGCCCGCGGCCGTCGATCCCAGCCTGCCGAGCGCGGACATCCGCATCGGGTACGCCCGTTGCTCGCACCTCAGCCAGGAACTCGACTCGCAGCTGGACGCGCTCGCCAAGCACGGCATCAGCAGGGACAAGATTTTCAGCGAGAAGATCAGCACCCGGATCAAGGTCCGCCCGCAGTTCGAGGAGGCGCTGAGGACCGCCCGGGAGGTCAAGGCGCATGCCCCGCACTGCCGGGTCATCTTCACCGTGTTCGAGATGAAGAGACTCGGACGGGACGCGGCAGAGCTCACCGCCCTCGCGGACCATCTAACCGAGCACGGCCTGGTGCTGGAGATGCTCGCCGGGCCGCTGACCGGCATCTACGACCCCACCGGCCCCGGCAAGCTGCTGTTCGGCTTCTTCGCCGCAATGGCGGAGACCGAGCGGGAGAACATCCGCGAATCGACCCTGGAGGGGCTGGAGACCGCGGCCCGCAAAGGCAAGTACGGCGGCCGGCCCTCGGTCATCACCGACGACATGCTCCACACCGTCCTGCGGCGCCGCTCAGGCGGCGAGTCCGTCGAACAGATCCAGCCCGCCCTGATCATCCCCACCGGCAAGCGCAAGGGACAGAACCCCTCGGTCGCGAGCATCTACCGGGCGCTCGCCGAGCACGAGAAGGCCCAGGCGTACCCGGAAGCAGTCGAGACAGCACACGCCGACTTCGCAGCCCTTCAGCAGCGTGACCGCAGCCCTGTGTAGTCACTCAGCGCTACACGCCACCTGGCCGTAGCTATACGAGAACAGGGCCGATTCTCGGCGTACGTCAGCGCGGCAGTGGAACGGCGGATTCAGCGCGACCTGCTCGATGAGTTGTTCCAGGAGAAGGAGGCGGAAATCGGTCCGCCCACCCCTGAGATCGAGGAGCGGGCTGCAGCGACCTTCCGCGAGGCCGAGGCCCTGGCCGCGAACGCGTGCGCCGCGCAGGACCACGAAGGGAACGCGGGTCCGGAATGACACGCGCACAAGGCCAGTTGAGCCATGGCGAGCTGCACCTCGACAGTGAGGGGCTGAAGTGAGTGCACACCCGGCGGTTCTTGCGGCGGCCCTGCTCCGAGGTGTTGTCCGCGATCGGGTACTTCTCGCTGCAGCCGCGCATCACGAAGGTGACGTCCCCACCGAGACTGGTGGCCAACTGGCCTTGGACTGCCTCCACGCAGCTCCGGGTTCACTTCCGAGCTGTCCTTGGACTGGGATTTCCGGTTGCTGTGGGGGCCGCCCGCTTCTTTGTCAGTGTCGCGCTTCCACGACACTGGCAAAGAAGCGGGCGG
>NZ_JBFAHW010000103.1:0-36920 GCF_040654355.1 Streptomyces sp. NPDC050704
CTCTCCCGCAGGCATCGGTCTTCGCCGGGGGCGTCGTCGGCCCCGACACGGCTGACGGTCACGGGAACGATCCCGCACCATAGAGGGCGGGGACGGCACGGAGCCGACCCCAGCGATCACTTACTCTACCCTAACGTTACGGTAGAGATCGGCGCCGGCCTCCTGTGGCCTTGGCGACAGACGAGGAAGGGCGCCCGCGTGAGCAGCGAGCACATGCAGATCGGCGAGGTCGCCGCACGGACCGAGCTGTCGCTGCGCACCATCCGGCACTACGAGGAGACCGGCCTGGTCATCCCGTCGGCCCGCTCCCAAGGCGGCTTCCGCCTCTACACCGAGGCCGATGTCGCCCGCCTGATGGTGATCCGCCGGATGAAGCCGCTCGGCTTCACCCTGGACGAGATGCGCGCCCTGCTGGAGGCCACCGACCGCCTCGACTCCGGCGAGGAGCTCACAGCAGACGAGCACGAAGCCTTGCTGGAGAGCATCCGGAGCTTCGAACGGTCCGCCCAACAGCGGGTGGCCGACCTGCGCACCCAGCTGGCACGTGCGGAGGAGTTCGCGGTCACGTTGGGCCGACGCCTTTCGCGGACTTCCGCGCCCTGAAGCGGGCCTCACCAGGGTGGTGCGGCACCGCGGGGCGCGGGGCGCCATGCCGCGAGGGTTCAGCGCAGGGCGCCCCGCTCCGGTCGTCAGGCCGGTTGTGCGGCGGAACGCGACGCCGGGGTCGGGGGATTGAGGGAGTGCGGGTAGGCGGCTGCCCGGTGCTGGAAGGAGAGGATCTTCGGGTTCTGCACGATCCCGTCGCGGATCTCGATGGCCTTCCTGACCGTGGTGTCGGCCTCCCATGCCGCGGGGCCGCTCATGACCTTGCGCAGGTAGGGGAGGAGCGCCTCGCTGATTTCCCACGTCGCCGAGTTCCACAGGTGGGACGGACTGTGATCCACCCCGTAGTAGTGGCAGCCCGGCCCGACCGTGTGCATCGGGTCGCCGAAGGTGGTCGGACGGGCCCAGGCGAAGCCCATGCCCTCGTCGCAGGAGACGTCGACGAAGAAGGTCCCCGGCCGGAACAGGGCGAGCTCCTCGTCGGTGACGAACGTCAGCGGTGCGTCGGTGTCCTGGAGGATGCAGTTGACGATGATGTCGAACCCGGCCAGGTACTCCGCCATCGGCACGGGGCCGGCCGCGGTGACCGCCTGCAGTCGCGACGGATCGTCGTCCTGCTCCTCGAAGTGGCCCATCACGACCGACGGCATCGGCGAGGCCACCGCCGCGGCGGCGCGCTGGGTGAGCACCGTGACGTCGGAGACGCCCATGGCCCCCAGACCCGTCACCGCTCCGCGCGCCGTGGCACCGAAGCTGATGACCACCGCGCGCATACGGCGCCCGTAGCTGCCCGTCAGCCCGCCGAGCTGGAGGGCGTGCAGCACCGAGCAGTAGCCGGCGAGCTCGTTGTTCTTGTGGAACACATGGACGCTGAAGGCGCCCGTGGAGGTCCAGTGGTTCATGGCCTCCCAGGCGATGAGGGTGAGCCGTCGGTCGATGCCGATCTGGGTCATCTTCTCGTCCTGCACGCAGTGCGGCCATCCCCACAGCACCTGGCCCTCGCGCAGCGCGGCGGCGTCCTCGTGCATCGGCTTGGGCAGCAGCAGGATGTCGCACTCGGCGAGGAGCTGCTCGCGGGAGCGCAGGCCGGCCACGAGCGGTCGCAGGGCATCGTCGTCGGCGCCGAACCGTTGGCCGTAGCTGTGTTCGAGGTAGATCTTCTTACGTACGTCCGGGGCAATCCGGTCGAGGTGGCCGGGGTGCAACGGCAGCCGGAACTCGTTCTCCTTGTGCGAGGAGGCGAGTACTCCCAGACTCTTCAGGCTCATGCGTTTCCTTGTCGTCTCATGCTTGTCGTTCGCGTCATCGTTCTTGTTCATCGCTGCTGCGTGCTGTGTACTGCCTGCCGCGTGCCGCGCCGATGTCGGCCCAGCGCCCGACGGCGTCCGGCGGTGTCTGCCGTCGGACGCCTGATCCGGGTCCATGGGTCAGGAGCGCTCGGTTCCGTGCCTGCGGATGCGCTCGTCCAGGGGGAGAGGCGTCTCGTCCAGGCCGGTGATCGAGCCGCTCGCCAGCCGTGCGCACGTTCCGTGGCAGGCGAGTTGTTGCTTGTCGTCACGGTGGGAGACCACCATCACGTCCGCGTCCGGCGCGTTGCGGTAGTCGGTACCGCAGATGAGGCAGGCCAAACCGGAGAGCATCTCGGCCGTCGGTTCGGGGCGGCCGCGGCGGCGGCCGGAGATTGCGTCCTGTGAATACATGCGTCCCGCATCCTCTTGATCGGTCTCGGGTGTGCGCGAGGTGCCGGCCACCCCTTGGGCAGCCTCGGAAACATCTCGGGAACCAGAAAATCCGCTAACGCGGGGCGCGGAACGGGGTGCGGAAGACAGTACGACGGTACGAACCAGGAGGCATGGGGCGGCCCATTTCCGGCCGGACCTGGCGTGCTCCGGCCCCTTGCCGTTCCCCGAGGGCGACGCCGAAACGGATGACGGCGTGCGAGGTGCGCTCGGTACGGCCACCGTACTCCGATCCGGGCCTCCGAGTGTGCCGGCCTCCGGAGCTTCCCGAACCGGTGCCCCGCCGCACTGCCGAGCTGCGGCACGGACTGTCCGTGCCTCTGTGGCCGCGCCGCCCGCGCCCGAGCGCCGGCGGTGTGGCCACCCTCGCCGGCCCGCCGCGCCGGGCGCCGGGAACCTTCGCACCGCCCCGGACGTTCGAGTGAGTGGTTGTAGTTGAAGTTTGCGAACGTGGAAGCGCCCGCGGAGTTCCGACAGCGGGCGCTTCGCCTCTTTTTTCGAGGGTTTTCTTCGACGGCGGACGACCAGCAGCCCGGGGCAGCGCGCGCGTGCGCGTCCCGAACTACTCGTCTTTTCGAAGGAGACATCACGTGGCCCAAGGAACCGTGAAGTCGTTCGACCCGGACACGGGATTCGGCTTCACCGCCACCCCAGGTCCCAAGGGCACGCAGGCCGACCAGGTACGCGCGCTCTGAGGACACCCCATGCCGAGGCGGGCCCGCACCGCGGGCCTGCTTCGTGCTGTCTCCGTACGGGCTTCCCGCATCCGGCGCCGTGTCCCCGCGCCGCCCGCGCCGGCCCGCGCACCCCGAGAGGAAAACCGTGAGCATTGACATCATCAACCGGGACACGGTTCCGGCGGATCCCGCCGGAACGACAGAACCCCCGCCCAGTGGCCGGGGCAGCGACTACGCGGCGCTGTCCCGAGAAGTGAAGCAGCGAGGACTGCTGAAAAGGCGGCCCGGCTACTACTCCGTCAAGATCGGGGCGAACCTGCTCCTGCTGGCCGCCGGATGGACCGCGTTCGCCCTGATCGGAGAGTCGTGGTGGCAGCTGCTGACCGCCGCCTTCCTCGCGGTGATGTTCACCCAGACCGGGTTCATCGGCCATGACGCCGGCCATCACCAGATCGCCGGCTCCAAGCGCGTCAACAACCTGCTCGGCCGCGTGCACGCCGACCTGCTGATCGGTCTCAGCTACGGCTGGTGGATCTCCAAGCACAACCGGCACCACGCCCACCCCAACCACGTCGACCGCGACCCCGACATCGCCGACGGCGCGATCGCTTTCACCCAGGACCAGGCCCGCGTCCGCCGCGGCGCGTATGCCTGGCTGGGCCGCCACCAGGCGTGGCTGTTCTTCCCGATGCTGCTCCTGGAAGGTCTCGCCCTGCACGTCGCCGGGGTGCAGGCGATGCTCGACCGCACCGGCAACCGTGACTCGCGGACGACCAAGGTCGCCGAGGCGAGCATGCTGACGGCGCACCTCGTCGGCTATGTCGCCGCCGTGTTCTGGGTACTGCCTCCCGTCCAGGCTCTGTGCTTCATCGCCGTGCACCAAGGTCTGTTCGGGCTGTACATGGGATGCTCGTTCGCTCCCAACCACAAGGGCATGCCCATCTTCGCCAAGGACGACAAGATCGACTTCCTGCGCCGGCAGGTACTGACCTCACGCAACATCCGCGGCCACCGGCTCACCGACTTCGCGCTCGGCGGACTGAACTACCAGATCGAACACCACCTGTTCCCCTCCATGCCGCGGCCGAGCCTGCGACATGCCCAGGAACTCGTGCGTACGTTCTGTGCGCGGCATGACATCGCCTACCTGGAGACCGGGCTCTTCCAGTCCTACGCCCAAGTGCTGCGGCACCTTCACGCGGTCGGTGGGCCCCTGCGCCCCGAACTGGAGTACTGAGAGCGAATCGACGGCGACCGCCCGCCGTCGAAGCACTCCCGCGCGCCAGAGGCGCCGGGTGAACATCGCCGACAGATGACGGACTCGGACCACACTTCCGACGAGGGCCACATGGGTGTACCAGTCGCTCTCGTCGAGGTCGGTCAGCCGGTCAGCGTGACCCCGGGGCCGGGCCGACCCCGCGGTGCGTCGAGTCACGGCGGCAACTAGCCTCGTTCTCAGGCGACTTCACCCCCAGGAGGTGCTCGCATGAAACGACGCACGTTCATCACCGCAGCCACCACGTCCCTGGCCGCCGCTCAACTCGCCGGCCGGGCGGACGCCGCCGAGGCAGCGGAGACGGCGGAGACGGGACGTGGCAGAGGTTACGAGATCGGCGCCCGCTTCTGGGGCGCGATGCCGACCGGGGTCACCGTCTCGCACCGCGGCCGCGTCTTCGTCAACTTCCCCCGGTGGGGCGACAACGTCCCCTTCACCGTCGCCGAAGTCCGCGACGGAAAGCCGGTGCCCTACCCCGATGCCGAGGTGAACCGCGAGAACGCCGCCGACCCGGCCGGGCACTTCCAGTCGGTACAGAGCGTCGTCGTCGACCCCGCGGACCGGCTCTGGATCCTCGACACGGGAAGCCCGTTGTTCGCTCCCAGCTCCTACGGCGGTCCCAAGCTCGTGGCGGTCGACCTGCGCACCAACCGGATCGCTCGGAAGATCCTCTTTCCCCCCGAGGTCGCGCCGGCCCACAGCTACCTCAACGACGTGCGCTTCGACCTGCGGCGCGGGGCCGAGGGCATGGCGTTCATCACCGACTCCTCCGAGCGGGGACCGAACGGCATCGTCGTCGTCGACCTCGCCACGGGCGCGTCGTGGCGGCGCCTGGCGAACCACCCCTCCGTGCTTGCGGACGAGAACTTCCTCCCCGTCATCGAAGGTGAACCCTTCATGAACCGCCCGGCGAACGGCGAACCCTCCCACCAGCGCGTCGGCTCCGACGGCATCGCCATCAGCGCGGACGGAAAGCGGCTCTTCTACTGCCCACTGTCGAGCCGCCGCCTCCACAGCGTGGCCGTCGACGCCCTCGCCGACCGGAACGCCTCCGACGCCGAAGTGGCCGCGACCGTCGCAAACCTCGGGTCCAAGCCCATGACCGACGGCATGGAGAGCGACGACAAGGGACGCGTGTACGGCGGCGACCTGGAGCGCAACGCCATCTGGCGCAGGAACCCGGACGGCACGTTCCACACCCTCACCCAGGGGCCCGATCTCATCTGGGTCGACACCCTCTCCGTCGCGCACGACCGCCACGTGTACGGCATCGCCAACCAGCTGAACCGCCAGGCCAACTACCACGAGGGCCAGGACCTGCGCCGCAAGCCCTACCTCCTGGTCCGCGCACCGATCGACGCCGGCCCGGTACTGCTCCGGTAGGGGGAGTGGCTTTCCGGGCGGCGAGCAAGGTGCCGCTGTGTACGCAAGGGGCCCCGGCGTCCGGCGTGCACGAAGTGCACAGGAACACGGCGTCATCGGCACAGACGCCCCGCTCCGTCGTTGGCAGTCTGTTGTCCACGACGCACCGGAGTCGACGCGCCGCCGGCGGCGTCCGAGACGGTGTCCGAGCCAGGAGGCACCCCGCATGGCCATCGATTTCACGCTGACTCCCGAGCAGCGGCAACTCAGGGAATCCGCCCAGGACTTCGCGCACAAGGTGTTAGCCGAGGTAGGCCCTGCCACCCGGCACCTGAGCAGCCCGGAAGAGCGCTGGAAGGCGACCCGGCCGATCTACGAGCAGACGGTCGCCGAGGGCTGGCTGCGCCGGATCCTCCCGGCGCCGGCCGGTGGCGAGGGGCAGGGCATGGTCGACTTCGCCCTGATCGCCGAGGAGTTCATCGCGGTCGACGTGAACGTGTCGCTCACTCTGTTCGCGGTCACCCTCGGTCTCACCCCCCTCATGACCGCCGGGAGCCCCGAACAACTGGAGGAGCACTTCGGCCGGTTCCTCGAACCCTCAGGTGCGCCCCTCGCCGCCTTCGCGTTCAGCGAGCCCGGCGGCAGCGCCAACTACGACGCCCCGACGCCGGCGGAAGGGGTCCGCACCACGGCGGAACCCGATGGCGACGAATGGGTCGTCAACGGCTCGAAGAAGTGGGTGTCGAGCGCCGGCGGCTGGGACGGCACCGGTCCCGACCTGCTGGCCGTGGTGTGCCGTACGAGTGTGGACGCGCCACCCGACGAGGCGCTGTCGGTCATCCTCGTGCCGGGGCCCGTCGAGGGCCTCACCGTGGACACCAGCCTCGACCTCCTCGGCCACCGGGCCCACCAGACCCCGGTGATCACCCTGCGCGATGTCCGGGTGCCGCGGGGCAACATCCTCGGCGCTCCCGGCGCCGGCCGGCAGATCGTGGCCGGCAGCTTCCTTCCGACCGCCGCGCTGGTCGGTGTCTTCGCCCTGGCCAAGATGCGCGCGGCGTTCGAGTTCGCGCTCGACTTCGCCAAACGGGAACGGCGCGGGGGAGCGGTGCCGATCATCGACCACCAGGCCGTCGGCTACGCCCTCGCGGACGCCAAGTCGGCCATGGAAGCGGTGCGTTACCTGTCCTGGAAGGCATGCCACGCCCTCGACACGCAGAGCCCGGCCGCGGCGGAACTGGCCCTGCACGCCAAGATCTTCGGCTCGGAGACAGCGGTACGGGTCATCACCGACCTGATGCGTGTGGTCGGCATCGACAGCTACAGCCACGAGAACCCGCTTGCCGAGATCCTCCAGGACGCCCTGGTCTACCCCCTGTTCGACGGCGGCAACCTCGGCGTCCGCCGCCGCCAACTGCACGCCATCCTCAGCGATCCGGCGTACGATCCGTCCTCGACCTACCTCGACGCCACCCCGTAACCGGTCGAGGAGGCCCCGGAGTGCCGATCACGGACACGCCGTGTTCGGCCAAGGCTCGGTCGGCGTGCTGGGGTGTGGTCACTGTCGGCGCAGATCCTTGACGCGGCGGAGTTTGCCCAGTGAGCGTTCCAGGGTTTCGGGGTCGACGACCGTGACTTCGACGGTGACGCCCACGCCGTCCTTGACGCTCCGGGCGATTTCCAGGGCGGCGGCCTTCCGCTGGTCGGGGCCGGTGCCGGGGCGGGCTTCGACGTGGACGGTCATGTGGTCCATCCGGCCGCGGTGGGTCAGCTGCACCTGGAAGTGCGGGGCGACGCCGGGCGTGCGCAGCACGATCTCCTCGATCTGGCTGGGGAAGACGTTCACCCCGCGCAGGATGATCATGTCGTCGCAGCGGCCGGTGATCTTCTGGATGCGGCGGAAGGCGGGGCGGGCGGTGCCGGGCAGCAGGCGGGTCAGGTCGCGGGTGCGGTAGCGGATGATCGGCAGGGCCTCCTTGGTGAGCGAGGTGAAGACGACTTCGCCCTCCTCGCCCTCGGCCAGCACGGCGTCCGTGACCGGGTCGACCACCTCGGGGTAGAAGTGGTCCTCCCAGACGTGCAGCCCGTCCTTGGTCTCCACGCACTCCTGTGCCACCCCCGGCCCGATCACCTCCGACAGGCCGTATATGTCGACGGCGTGGAGGTCCATGCGCCCCTCGATCTCGTGGCGCATCTCCTCCGTCCACGGCTCGGCGCCGAAGATGCCCACCTTCAGGGAACTGGTCCGTGGGTCGATGCCCTGCTTCTCGAACTCGTCGAGCAGGGTGAGCATGTAGGACGGGGTGACCATGATGATCTCGGGCTGGAAGTCCTGGATGATCTGCACCTGGCGTGCGGTCATGCCGCCGGAGGCGGGGATCACAGTGCAGCCGGCCCGCTCGGCCCCGTAGTGCGCGCCGAGACCGCCGGTGAACAGGCCGTAGCCGTAGGAGATGTGCACCTTGTGGCCGGGGCGGCCGCCGGCCGCGCGGATCGAACGGGCGACCATGTCCGCCCACATGGAGATGTCGTTCTCCGTGTAACCGACGACCGTGGGGCGGCCGGTGGTGCCGCTGGACGCGTGCACGCGCCGGACCTGGGACATGGGCACGGCGAACATGCCGAAGGGGTAGGTGTCCCGCAGGTCGGCCTTGGTGGTGAAGGGGAACCGGGACAGGTCCGCCAGCGAACGACAGTCCTCGGGCACGACGCCGGCCTCGTCGAACTTCTTCCGGTACAGCTCCACGTTGTCGTACGCGTGCCGCAACGTCGCGCGCAGCCGGCCGAGCTGAAGCTCCCTCAACTGCCCGCGGGTCAGCCGCTCGGCGTCGTCCAACAGGTCGTGGGGGAGCGGCTCGCCCCGGCGAGGCCCCGTCCCTGCCGCGGCCGTCGGTGCGCTGCCCATCGCGACTCCTTCGTCGTCGTGCTGTCAATTCTGCGGCTGCGTCCGCGGAACTCCGCGAGCACCTCGGCGCCGCGCAGAACGCTGACGTCGTAGATGCCGCTGCGGCCGAAGCTGACCCGGTCCTCGGCGATGGCCACCAACTCGTCGGCCTCGTAGGCCGGGGCCACGCTGGTGCCGTCGGCCCTGGCCGCGACGGTCACGGTCATCCGGAGGGTGGCGGCCCCCGCGCCGTGCTTCAGCATCTCGACAGCGAGACTCTGTGAGGCCTCGTCCGCGGCGAACATCGTCCCTGTGGGCGTGGCCTGCGCTGGAATCGAGTCCGTGGTCCGCGCCATCGTTTTCACCACCTCGTGCACCGACCGACCATTCGGTTAGCTTGCGGCACGGCCAAGTAATCCAGCCTCACCCTTGCCTGTCAAGAGGTGAAACGCGCGCCCCGAGCCCTGAGCGTCCGGGCTCCCGCCGAGGAGTATGCCGAGGTGACTCTGGGAGTGGTCGATCAGGCGGGAGAGGGCAACCGGGGCGTGGCCCGTATGGTCGGGCCGCTCGCCGGACTGCCGGAGGCCGTGCCGACTCCACTGCCAACCGGCTGTGCAACTCGGGCCTGACCGCCGTCATCTCCGCGGTCCAAGCCATCCGGGCTGGGCGAGGCCGACCGGGCTGTGCCAGCCGGTGCGGGTCCTGGAACAGCGGAGCCGGCCCCGCCGATCAGGGAGGCCACCGAAGAGGTCGCCGCGCAGGAAGAGGCCCCGCCCTTCGTCAGCGGAGGGGACGTCGCTTGGCGCGCCTGGACAATCGGACGGCGGCGAAGGTCACACCGGCCAAGAGGGTCACGATGCCGATGATCAGCAGGTAGCCCAGGCCCTCGGCTGCCACGCCGATGATGCCCAGGATGACGGCAATGAGGACGAGCAGCAGGAAGAGCGCCATGGCTCGGACACCTCCCTTGGACTGGGCACGCTCGCTCAGCGGCGTGCGAGTTGGCGTTCGCCGCCTGCGCCTGGCTGGTAGGCCATGCCGTAGTAGTGGAAGATCGCTTGTTCCTGCTCGGCGGGCAGGACGTCGTCAGTGCCGATCGAAGGGGCCTTTTTCACCAGGCTCTTGGCATAGGGGACCTTGAGGTAGTCCGGCCCGAGGAGCGCCTCGTCGAGGGGGACGAAGACCAGGTGCTGGCGGGTGGGCAGTCCGGTCCGGACGGTGGCTACCGCCGGCTCGTCGGTGGTGGTGTTCACGTAGACCGCTTCGAGTACGCCGATCTTGTGCCCCTTCGGATCGACGACATCGTGGTTGCGCCACTCACGGATATCGACTGCCCGGATCATGCGGCCTCCCTCCTGGCCGGGACGCCGGTCCGTGTCGGCCCCCACGGAATATCGCGCCCGGACATCTGAATCGGCAGCCTGAAACTTCTGCACATGAGAGTGAGCCAACCCGCATTCCATATTACTACGGTCAGTGCTGCTCGGACACGCTCGTGCACAGGCGTAAATCGTATAGTGGCTCGATCATGCTAACGCTGCCCGCGGGATCGCCGATCGGGTTCGCTCCTGGTGGCGCACCTTAAGACGGTTTCCTTCAGTGGTCTCACGTAGGGGTCCGCGTGAATCTCCCCCAGATTCCTCGCCTGCGTAATATGTGAGCGACAGAAGAATCAATTCCGTGTGGCCGAGAACTGCTAATTCGACGCCGCTGTCGTACTCGCGATGACGTCGATACGCGCAAACGCCATTCCCGCACCCGTGCCCCTTGGTACGGCGCGCAGCTATGCTGTCTGGCCGGTTCAAGGTCACCAATTCTGGGCCCTCGGTGATCACCGGGCACCTCGGGGTGCAACGGGCACGCTCGTGACGCGGCGGATTCCGGAACCGATGTGCACGGTGCGCCCCTTGGGGAGCGCGAGGGCGGTGTGACGCTGCCGGGCGCCGGGGCGGCACGACGCACCTACGTCGCGCCGTATCCGCAGTCTTTGGCCAGGACTACGCTGGGGGTGAGGCCCCAGTCCCCGGTATCGATGCTGTGTCCCGCTCCCGGGGAGGCCCGCCGTGTTCGTCCTGCTGCTCATCCTCATCATGGTCTTGTTCGGTTTCGGCTTCCTCCATCCCATCTGGTGGGCGGCCGCGGCGGTGCTGGTCTTCGGTGCCACCCGCTATGGCCGCGATCGGGGCGGGGCCGGGGGCCGAGACCGTAGCAACAGGTCCGATCTTGGGGACTACAGGGTCTACCAGGAGCGCCGGGATCGTCAGGAACGCTGGGAGCGTCGCTACAACCGCCGGCACCGAGCGCGCTGGGGGCGCTAGGACCGGCAGGACCGCGAACACCGGGGGTGAGCCGCGAAGCGACCGAACAGCGAAGGGATCCGGAACGGCTTCAACCAGGCCGGACACGTCGAGAGCCCGGAGAGGCGCACACCATGCAAGGCACAAGCCCGATTCAAGAAGAGTGGTGGGATCTGAAGGCCGACGCCTCGTGGAGGAACGCGCCGGTCGGGCAGGACGTCGTCGTGCTGCTCGCCGAGAACGATCAGCTGCGGCGGGCACTGTCCGGCCGCGTGGTGGTCGACCAGGCCTGTGGCATGGTGATGGCCCTGACCCCCTGCCGTCGTGGGGCGGCCAGGAACCTGCTGGTGGATGTCTCACGGCAGTGCGATCTCGGCCTCCGGGAAGTGGCCGCGGTTCTGGTCGCCACCTCGGAGGGTGAGCAGCTCCCGGGGCAGATCCATCGGGCGCTGCTTCGTGCGCTGCGGCGGTTTCATACAGCAGACCTGCGATGAGATCCATGCCGACCAGGCAGTCCTTCGGTAGGGAGAGATCATGATTCACGCAGCGGATGTCCGGGAATGGCGCGACCTCGACGTCGTCGATACCGAGTCCCACAAGATCGGTGTCCTCGAAGCGGTCTATGTGGACACCACCACCGATGAGCCGGCCATGGCGACGGTGCGGACCGGTCTGCCCACCCGGCACCGTCTGGTGTTCGTCCCCCTTGGGGGCGCGATCGTCGGGCCGGGCTACCTCAAGGTCGGCTATGTCAAGACGCTGGTGAAGCAGGCTCCTTCGATCGGCACCGACGACGTGCTGCCCGCCGACCAGGAGGAAGCGATCTTCAAGCACTACGGGCTGCCCTACAAGCCCGGTGCGGCCGGCGAGAGGCAACTGGCGCGCCGCTGACCGTCCATGGGCACGACGACTGCGTTGCGAAGACTGAGTTGTGAGGACTGAGTTGTGAGGACTGCTGAGGTACGCACCATGCGCCAGGTGGCCGCGCCCCGTGAAGAACGGCCGCCGCTGACGGCTGTGGTTTCGGCAGGCGATGCGGCTCTGCTGGCCGAGGTCGTCGAACTGCGTGCCAAGAACGAGCAGTTGGAGCGGGCGCTGACGACCCGTGCGGTGATCGACCAGTCGCGCGGCATGGTGATGGCTCTGGCACCGTGCTCCAGCGAGAGGGCCTGGGACCTGCTGGTGGGCCTGTCGCAGCACTGCAACATCAAGCTCCGGGACGTGGCTGCGGCCCTGGTCGCCACGACGAAGGACGAGACGCTCCCGGAAGAGATACAGCGGGAGTTTCGCCGGGCGCTGCGGCGCCTGCACGCGGCGGACCGGGGCGGGAGCGACGGAATGCCCTCCCGCGGACGGCACCGGGAGCTGTGAGCTCAACTCTCCGGTGCCTTCGTCCGGGCCGGCCGTCGGACGCCCCTCCTGTGTAGCCCACCCCGGGGCCCTCAAACACCGGCCCGAGGTGGCGCTGAGCGCGAGGAGCGAGACATCGGCGGCCGGGCCGCGCTCACCGAACCGGGCGCCTTGGGAGGCACGGGCCTCGGTGAGCCCGTTGCAGTAGAGGAAGAGTGCCTCGCCGGGCAGGAGTTGAACGGCCTGGAAGACGAAGTCAGCGTGCTGCGGGCGCCGAGAGCGTCCCTCCGGCCAGGGTGAGGGCGAAGCCGCCCGCGGGGTCACGGTTGCGGCCGGAGCGTCGAACAGGCGGGCGGCCGGTGCGGCGATCCGATCGAATGCCCCGTCGGGCGGAGTGCTCAGGATGTCGTGATGACGCACCGCCGCGATCCGCCGCCCCTCCCGCTCGGGCGACAGATCCACGCGCGCTCCTCCAGACCTCCACACGCGTCGCGTCCGGCCGGCGTGGACGGCTATTCGGGCCGTTGGGTCTGGTCGTTGTGGGCGAGGCCGTCCGGATGTTCCGCCGTGCGCTCGCCAAGAGGAAGAACGAGTACGCGTAGGTTCGTCGGGCCGGGCAGGCGGTGGATCTGTCCCGCCTTCTGCCAGCCCCAGTTCTCGAAGGTGGCGCAGGCCGAACGGTCGGACTGGTCCACCAACGCGACACCGAGCGAGGACTGGTGGTCGGAGAGCAGACGCTCCTGGAGTCGGCGGGCGAGCCCGTGGGCGTGCTGGTGCGGATGGACGAGAGTTTCGAGGATCGCGAAGACATGCCCGGACGCGGTCAGTTGCTCCAGGTTCTGCGGCAGCGGTCCGTCGAACCCCTCCCACCAGGAGCCGTCGCGCGGCACGGGGAACCCTGAGACACAGCCGGTCAAAGCCTCTGCCTCGGCGACCAGCATGTCGAATCCCGGCAGCTGTACGTCGCCCGCCAGGCGGTGCAGGAACTCCTGCCGGCCGTGGAACTCCTCACCGGGAGCGGCGGCGGAGGACTCCACGTACAGGTCCGCCAGGTCCTCCCGCATGCCCTCGGCCTGCCAGCGGTTCAGCCGGCGCAGACGCACCGTGTCCATCGCGGACGGTTCGGAGCCTTCGAGTTCGTGTGGTTGCCGTGGAGCGGGCATGACGTGCCTCGGTTCAGGGGGCCGGAGGATGTGCGGGACTGCCATCGTGGCCGATGGGCGGTGCGGTGCCTGGGTCTGGGACGTCTGTACAGCAGCATAGCCTCGGATCGACGCCGCGCCGGGGCCTGTTGGGGGCACGGGGTCACTGTGGCGCCGGCAGATGGACGGTGAGTGCGCCGACCGGCGTGTCGAGGACGGGGTGGGACGTGGCGACGAGCCTGGGTATGGGCGCCGCCCCTGGGCAGCCGCAGTTGTGTCGCGGAGAGCTGTTTGAAGGCGGACTGTCGGGGAACCCACCCGGTGTGCTTCAGACCGGAGGCACGCCCGTGGGAGCAGCTTGCGCTGCTCCCCTGTGCGCTGCGGTCTGCCGGCTCCCACGGTGAGTGACGCCACCCATCAGGGAGACACGCGCCCATGCCGGACCGACGCACACAGAGCTCACGAAGCGCATCCCCCTCCGACGGCTACGACGACTCGCCGGACACCGACGCCGCGTTCAGCCGAATCGCTGCCCTGCCGGACGGCCCGGAGAAGTCCGCGCTGCGGCAGGAAGTGGTGTGCGCCTGGATGCCGATGGCCGTACGGCTCGCCGGGCGCTTCCGCCATCGCGGTGAGACCTTCGAGGACCTCAAGCAGGTCGCCCAACTGGGCCTGGTCAAGGCGGTGGCCGGCTTCGACCCCAGTCGCGGCACCGCCTTCCAGAGCTTTGCCATACCGACGATCCTCGGCCAGGTGAAGCGGCACTTCCGTGACGAACTGTGGATCGTGCATGTGCCGCGCCGCGTACAGGAACTGCGCAGCCGGGTCCGCTCCGCCGACAATGAGCTGTGCTCTTCGCTGGGAGGCCGCACCCCCGCAGTCCACGAGATCGCCACACACACCGGTCTGACCGACGCGGAGGTGCGGCTGGGCCAGGGGGCGCTGGAGAGCTTTGCCCCCCGGTCCTTGGACGGCGTGCCCGGCCACTCCGAGGACAGCCGGCCCTTGACCGACATCCTCGGTGGCCCGGAGCCCGGCTTCGACCGGGTCGTCAACCGTGAGGCGCTCCGCCCCCTGCTGCAGGCACTGCCCGAACGCGAACGGCAGATCCTGTACATGAGGTTCTTCTGTGACATGACGCAGGCCCGCATCGGCCTGCAGCTCGGTGTCTCTCAGATGCACGTCTCCCGTCTGATCACCCGCACCTGCGCACGTCTGCACGACCAGGTGATGGCCGACACCCACGATCTGAGGAGGGCATCGTGACAACGTCCCAGACGCGCGGGCGGCGATCGGGCTGACTGTCTTCGGCGCCTCCTGCTTCTCCTTCGCTTTCGCGTTCCGGATGCGGTCAGGCGCAGAGACCAGGGAGGCGTTCGGAGTCGTCGATGAAGGCGCGGGCCACGTCGGACAGGCGTCGGTTGTGGGTGCGGGCATAGCCGCGCAGTGCGGTGAAGGCCTGCTCCATGTCGATGCTCTGGCGTTCGGCGAGTTTCCCTTGGCCTGCTCGATCAGTACCCGGCTGTTGAGCGCCGTCTGGAGCTGTTCGTTGAGCACCGTGCTGCGGTGGTGGCACCGAGTGTCGCCCGCTGGCCGGTCAGCAGCCGATCCTGCAACCGGCGGGTCACGTCCTCGCCCTGGGGATGCGGGCGGACCAGAGTGTCGGTGATCGCGAAGACGCTTCCTGACTCGGTGAGTTGCTCGATGCTGTGCGGTGAGGCTCCGTCACATCCGAGCCACCGGAAGCCGTCGCCGCGGATCGGGAATCCGAAGGCGCATCCCACCAGGCCGTCCGTCTCCGCGATCACCATGGCGAACCCCGGCCGACGGATGTCGGAGGCGAGACGGTTCAGGTAGTGCCGACGGCTGGGACGGCGGTACGCCTCACGGGATGACGTCTCGCGGGAGGCCACGTACAGATCCGCCAGCTCCCCGCCCAGGCCCTGCGCCAGCCGGCGGTTCACTCGGCGCAACCGCACCGCGCTCATGGTGGGCGACTCGCCGACACGGAGCTCAGCGCTCACCCGAAGCCTGCCCGGGACCAGGGGAGATCAACTGTGGGCACGTGACGCACCTGAGTCGGAGTCCGCCGGTGCCGGCCGGCGGATGTCCGGAAACAGCCGCCCGAAGCGGAACGCCACGCCCTTCTCATGCTGTTGGATTCGCGCAGGCTCATGGTGAGCGGCACCGGACCGGCCACGGTGAACACCGCCGGCGCGGTGATCAGAACACCCATGGTTCCCACATTCCTTACGTCGGTGGTGTCCCGGAACCCGAGCGGTCCGGGACACACGGCGCGGGAACACCCCGGCCTGTCGTCTGCGGTGCGGCGGCCGGGGTCCTGGGCTGCGGGTTGTGTGACTGCTGAGCGGTACGGCTCCCGCCGGTCCTGTCAGCCGGGAGGGCGGGACGGTACGACGGTCCGGCCGGCCGGGGTGACACCGGCGGCGGCGAGAACATGCTCGGCCGAGACGGCGTTGTCGTCCCGTACGGCCATGGCCATCGCGGCGTGAGCGGGGGAGGGGGCTGTCTGCGGAGGTATCACCAGGAACAGGAAATGGTCCTGGGCACCCCGGGTGACGATCATCGTGCTGTCCCCGACGGCGGACCAGTCGATATGGACCGTATGCCCCGCGACGACCAGATGGCCCGGGGTCTCGTCCCAGTCGCTCGTGTCGAGGCCGACGCTGGTGATGGTGCCCAGCCGGGCCGTCAGCGCGATGACCAGGCCGGACAGTTGGCTCCCGATGTCGCGGGACCGTGGCCACCACGCGCCGTCGAATGTCCCCGTGCGCTTGGGTGTGGTCTCCATCCGCAGGACCGCGGTACCGGGAAGCACCGGCTCAATGCTGGTGTCTGCCAGGAGTCGGGTGGGGGGCATGATGACTCACTTCCCTTGTGTCCGGGCCCGGCGCCGTGGCCGGAGTCGCCCACGTCCCCCGTCGCGATGGTCTCGGCGATCATCGGTACCGCTCGTTGCGGCGCGACCGCGAACCTTCCGCGGGGCCGATGGCGCCGGCCCCCGCCCGGCCGGCCGGGCGCGGTTGTAGTGGAAGGCCGCGATGCGCTCGTCGTGCTGGTTGTTGAGCAGGTGGATCAGGCGCGCGCCCAGAGCGACCATTGCCAGGATCACCCCTGCGGTCACGAAAATCTCCATGGCCCTCACACTCCTTTCGCCGGATGCTGCGTCGGAAGAGCGACGGCCGGGATGCCGAGTACCGGAGCGGTGACCGCCGGGATCCGCGGACGTGAGGGTGGACCGCCTGCCCCATGGCCTCCTTCGGCGTCCCAGACCGCCTCCACGGCCCGGTCGGTCTCCGTCACTGTGCGCAGGCGCGCCGCCTCCGTCATCAGCTGGCTCGCGGTCGATGTGCGCAGTGGATCGCTCGCGGCGGCCATCAGCCAGGCGGCCGAGACGGGACTTGTCTGCGGAGGGATCACCAGCAGGTCCCAGCGGCCCACGCGGTAGGAGAGGAGCAGCATCTGGTGCGGGTCCTGCTGGGCCATGAACGAGCCCACCTTCAGGACATGCCCTTCGACGGGCACCCTGTGCGGGACGGTCGGCCAGTGTGCGGGATTGACCGTGATCCTGGTGATCCGCCCCCACAGCGGATCGAGCACGGCCGTCAGCGAAGGAAGTTCCGCCCAGAGATCGCGGGAGCGGGGCCACCAGGCGCCGTCCAGCAGAGCCGGTGCGGAACCGCTGGGAGCCAGCGACATGCGGAGAGACGGAGCGGAGGGTCGGTCTTGGAGCGTCGGCGTGTACGGAACGGTCGCAGTCATGATGCGAACCCTGCTCCGGAGCGGTCGGAACCGGCCCGGCGTAGCCAATCGCCGAAAACGACACGAGCTTGGAGGCCGGTGCGCGAAATACTCTCGGTAACCCCAGCGTACTCCTCCGGTGAGCCCACGGACTGTGTCCAGGCGTCGCCCTTCCGTGACTGCCCCTACCTGGACCGGGCCGTCACCGCACATCGCCCGAGAGGACAGGGACCGTCGGTACATGCCGGTGCGGCGCGGCCGGGGCATCCCCGAGAGCAGGTGACAGGTGCCCGAACGGAAGGCCGAGGAGCAGGAACGCGCAGTCGGCGAGGTCGACCAGCAGGGCCAGCATCGGTGGCGGGTGGTGCAGTCGCAGGGTCCCGCCCGTCACGGTGGTCTGCTGGGAGGCGTGCAGGAAGGCGTTGAGGCCGCTGCAGTCGCAGAAGGTGACGTGGGTGAGGTCGACATCGATGGTGCGGACACGGCCGCCGATGCACCGGTCCAGTGCCGTGCGCACCACTGGAGCCGATTCCAGATCGATTTCGCCGGCCAGGGTGAGCAGTGCTCGTTTCCCTCGGTCGTGGCGGTGGACGGTGAGTTGTGGGAGGGGCAAGATGCCTCGGTTCTCACGGCCGTCCGGCAGCCACCCCTGGCGGCGCTGATCGCCTGGTCCGGGCGCAACTCGGCCCGGCTGATGGGCACTCCATGGCGACTCCACGTTCGGATCCGCCGACGACAGGATGGCACGCATCGCCCGGTTCAGCGCCGACGTCCGCCTCCCCGGGAGGACCAGCCGGACCCCACGCCGGCCGAGTGCACCGCGAGGAAAGCAAGTCCGACAAGCATGAGGCTCGTCGGGCTGAAGATCACCTCTGTCGACGTCTCGGTGACCCGGATGACGAAGGCGATGACAAAGAGTGCGGCCGCCACGAGTGCCAGCATCTGTCTGCTCCTGCCGCTGGACGGCGAACCACACGTGATCCCGGTGGCTGTACCGTTGCCTGCTGGGTTCCCCGGATTGCGCCGATCAGTCGTGCGCCTCCGGCGCCGGAGGCGACTGCTGGTACCGCGAATCCAGTCGGCCGCCCGGCCCGCAGGTCGACGCCGAGCCCCCGGATACTGATCGGATGCCCTGCTCGGCGTAGGCGACATGCCCATTGAAAGCACACTTGGCTCGCGTGTCCC
Organism: Streptomyces sp. NPDC050704; assembly: GCF_040654355.1. Classification (NCBI taxonomy): domain Bacteria; kingdom Bacillati; phylum Actinomycetota; class Actinomycetes; order Kitasatosporales; family Streptomycetaceae; genus Streptomyces; species Streptomyces sp. NPDC050704. Next base: position 18,278 of record NZ_JBFAHW010000103.1, read on the forward strand.
GCTCGCTCAGGCGTTCGCGGGTGTGCCGTCGATTCCGGCTACCGCGTGGCCGTGACGGCGGTCACCGGTGCGGCCCGGCGCCCCGCCCATGGAATGAACGGTCACCGTGGACGTGCGCCACTGAAACCGACGGCAACCTTTTCGGCGCCTGTGACCACTGACAGACCGGAGGCTCCCTTCAGCGGGGCCTCACACGAAGCACGTGTTCTTCCGAACCACATAAGGACTCATCCGTGGCGTCCCGTTCCCACCGTTCCGCTCCCAACAGGCGGCGCACCCTTCTCGTCTCCGCAGCCGTCGTCGCGACGGTCGGGCTGGTCGTGTCTCTCGTCCTGGGTTTCCGTCCTGACCGCGAGGCCGATGCCGGGCAAGTCGTGGCCACCCCCGTCGCCAGCACCGAGGTGACGGTGCCGCCCACCGCGCCGAAGCGGAAGCCGTCCGCGGCGTCCCCGTCCCCGTCCTCCTCCCCGTCCAAGTCGGCCGGTGCGACCACCCCCGCCGCGACCACCGAGGTGGCGCGGCCGTCCGCCAAGAGCACCCCGCGGACGGCTTCCGGCGCGGCGCCGTTGGCGGGACGGATCCGCCCCAAGGTCACCTACCAGGGAGTCGCCACTCGCTACGACGCCGGAAACGGCGACGGCGCCTGCTCGTTCGGCCCGAGCAAGGACTTCATGACCGCGGCGATGAACCACACCGACTACGAGACGTCCAGGGCATGCGGGGCACACGTCCTCGTCCGCGCGGCCAATGGCGCCACCGTCACGGTCCGGATCACCAACGAATGCCCGCTGCCCTGTGCACCCGGGCAACTCGACCTCAGCGAACAGGCCTTCGCCGCACTCGCCGATCCCGTACTCGGCAGGATCCCGATCACGTGGAGCCTGCTGAGCCCGAGCACGTCCGACACGGTCTCGATCCGGTACAAGACGGGGTCCAGCCGTTACTGGTGCGCCATCCAGGCGATCGGCCACCGGAATCCACTGGCGCGGCTGGAGGTGCGCAGCGGCAGCGGCTGGCGTCAGCTGCCCCGTACCGAATACAACTACTTCCTCTCCGAGAGCGGCAGTGGGTGCGGTGGCGAGATCAGGATCACCGACATCTACGGGGAACGACTGACCGTCGGTGGGATCGCGCTGCGGGCGGACGTCGCACAGCCGACCCGTGTCCAGTTCGCCGCACGCTGACCTCGTGTCTTTTCGCCACGTGACGCCGGTGTCGCCGGCCGGTCACGTGGCGGACGAGATCTCGGTCTTCTCGTCCGGGGCCGGGTCTCGGCCCTCGGCCGCCTCAAGTGCCTTGTTGCGGCGGACGGACGACAGGAAGGAGGCCGCGATCAGGATGACGCCGACCAGGCCGGTGATGATCTCGCTGATCTCGTACCGGACGGTGATCAGCAGGATCGCGGCGAGGGCGCCGATGGCGTAGTGGGCGCCGTGCTCCAGGTAGACGTAGTCGTCGAGGGTGCCCTGGCGGACCAGGTAGACGGTGAGGGACCGGACGTACATGGCGCCGATGCCGAGGCCGAGCGCCATCCAGAAGATGTGGTTGGTGATGGCGAAGGCGCCGATGACGCCGTCGAAGGAGAACGACGCGTCCAGGACCTCCAGGTAGAGGAAGAGGAAGAACGCCGCCCTGCCGGCGAGGGCGACCACCGAGACCGGCTTCTCCTCGGCCTTGGCGTTTTCCTCCTGCTCTTGCTCCTGCTCGTGTTCCTCTTCGTCGAGTTTGTCCTCGAAGTGTCCGGAGAGGCCGCTCACAAGCAGGTAGGTGATCAGCCCGGCGACTCCGGACAGCAGCACCGTGGCCGACTTGTCCGCGTGGCCGGAGCTGACGTGCGCGTGGGCGGCGACGGTCAGCGCCGAGACCAGCAACACGATGAGCGCGGTGCACAGCGACAGCATGTCGACCTTGCCGAGCCTGGCCAGCGGGCGCTCGATCCAGCCGAGCCACTTGATGTCGCGGTCCTCGAATATGAAGTCGAGGAAGATCATCAGCAGGAACATCCCGCCGAACGCCGCGATGGCGGGGTGGGCGTCGGTGACGAGGTCCTCGTACCGTGCGGGGTTGTCGATGGCGAGCTCGACCGCCTCGACGGGACCGACCTTCGCGCTGATGGCGACGATCACGACCGGGAAGACCAGCCGCATGCCGAACACCGCGATCAGAATGCCGACGGTGAGGAAGATCTTCTGCCAGAAGGCATTCATCTTCTTCAGGATTCCGGCGTTGACCACAGCGTTGTCGAAGGACAGGGAGATCTCCAGGATCGCCAGGATCAGTACGATCCCGAACGCCTCCCATCCCCACTGCCACGCTGCGAAGGCGAGACCGGCCGCTGTGACGGCGAACGCCCAGCTGAAAGTTCTGAAGATCATCGTTGTTCCATACGGTGGGAGTGAGTTCCGAGAGGGCCGGAAGCATCCTCCCAGCAGGCCGGCCGAGCTCAGGAAGGGGCCTTCACGGCGAGGACCGGGCAGCCGGCTCCCAGCAGGATCTGCTGCGCGGCAGAGCCCATGATCAGCTTGCCGACCGCGCTCCGGCGCCGGAGCCCGATCACCACGAGGGAGGCGTCCGCCTGTTCCGCCAGATCGATGATCTCCGCGGCGGCATCGCCCGCGCCGAGCACCTGGCGGATGTCGAACTCGATGCCCAGCGCGGCCAGGTCCTCGCGGACATGAGCGAGGTCGGGCTCGTGCGCGAAGCGCGGGTCCACATAGGCGTCGCCCCGCGAGGTGTTCACCACCAGCATCTTCTCGCCGCGCAGGCGGGCCTCGTCGATTCCCGCGCGCAGCGCGGCCTCACCCTCGGGCGAGGGTACGTATCCGACCAGTACGGTCATGTCTGCTCTCCCTACCAGGACTCTCGGGCCTGCCCAGGCCCTCTCAGGCACTTCGTTCACGCAGCGGACGTACGACGAACCGCCGCACCAGCGGCCAGCAGAGCACCAGCACGATCGCCGTGTAGACCGTGTAGGACACCGGCCCGCCGACCAGTCCCGACAGTTCGCCGCCGGACAGCTGCAGGGAGCGCCGCCCCTGCAGCTCGGCCCGCGGGCCGAGGATGACGCCGATGATCAGCGGCAGCACCGGCAGTCCGAACCGCCGCATCGCGAAGCCGAGAAGTCCCAGCAACAGCAGCAGGAACAGGTCCAGGGGCTGTGCGTTGACGGCGTACGCGCCCATCGATGCGAAGAAGAGGATTCCCGCGTACAGATAGGGGCGCGGGATCTGGAGCAGTTTCGCCCAGGTCGGTGCGAGCGGCAGGTTCAGCAGGAGCAGCATCAGATTGCCGATGAACAGGCTGGCGATCAGCACCCAGACCAGACTCGCCTCCCGCTCGAACAGCAGCGGACCGGGCTGGATGCCGTACGACTGGAACGCCGCCAGCATGACCGCGGCGGTCGCGTTCGTCGGCAGCCCGATGGCCAGCATCGGGACCAGCGTGCCCGCCGCGGAGGCGTTGTTCGCCGCCTCGGGACCGGCCACACCCTCGATCGCCCCCTTGCCGAACTCCTCCGGGTGCTTGGTCAGCCGCTTCTCCGTCGCGTACGACAGGAAGGTCGGGATCTCCGCGCCGCCGGCCGGCAGCGCACCGAACGGGAAGCCGAACGCGGTACCGCGCAGCCAGGGCTTCCACGACCGCTTCCAGTCCTTCTTCCCCATCCACGGCCTGCCGACCGGGATGACCTCGACGGGTCTGCGCCGCAGATGCGCGGCCACCCACAGCGCCTCGCCGACGGCGAAGATACCGACGGCGACGACGACCACGTCGATCCCGTCGGCCAGTTGGGGAACGCCCAGGGTGAGCCGCTGCTGTCCGGACACCGAGTCGATGCCGACCAGGCCGATCGTCAGACCCAGCAGCAGCGAGATGAAGCCCCGGATACGTGACGCGCCCAGCACGGACGTCACCGCGATGAAGGAGAGCAGCATCAGGGCGAAGTAGTCCGGCGCTCCCAGGCTGACCGCGAAGTCCACCACGACCGGGGTGACGAGCACCAGAAGCAGGGTGCCGATCGTGCCCGCCAGGAACGAACCGATCGCGGCGGTGGCGAGTGCCTGCGCCGCCCGGCCGGCCTTGGCCATCTTGTTGCCCTCGATGGCCGTCACCACCGAGGAGGACTCCCCGGGGGTGTTCAGCAGGATCGAGGTGGTCGACCCGCCGTACATGCCGCCGTAGAAGATGCCCGCGAACATGATGAACGCCTGCACCGGTTCCATGCCGTACGTGATCGGCAGCAGCAGGGCCACGGTCATCGCCGGGCCGATGCCGGGCAGCACACCCACCGCGGTGCCGACCACGACGCCGATCAGCGCCAGCAGCAGGTTCATCGGGGCGATGACGTCCTCGAAGCCCTGGAGAAGATTGTTGAGGTTGTCCATCACAGGATTCCTTGCAGCACACCGGCCGGGAGGTTCACACCGAGCCCGATCGCGAAGGCGTAGAACGTGGTGAGGGACATCGCCACCGCGATCAGCAGATTGCGTATGTAATGCCGGTTCCCGAGGGCGAAGGCCGTCCCCCAGAACAGCAGCGCGCCGCTGATCACCCAGCCGAGCCGTTCGATCAGTACCGCGTTCACCACGAACGCGCCGATCAGCAGCAGCACCGTGCGCCAGTCCGTGCCCTGGGTGAGGTCGACGTCCTCGCCGGCCTCCGGCTCTCCGTGGCCGCCCCGGGCCACGTCGACCGCGTACAGCACCGCGACCACCAGGAGCAGTACGCCCAGGATCACGGGCACCGCGCGCGGCCCGACCGGGTCGGTGCTGCTGGTGACGTGCGGGATCCCGAGCCCGTCCACGATCACCGCGATGCCCACCAGGACGAGGAACGCGCACACGCCGTACTGTGCGCGGTCCTTGCCCAGCGGCGGACGGGCGTCCTCGACGCTCCGTTCGTCGATCTGGGAGCTCATGCCAGCCCGAGCTCTGCCAGCAGGTCGGCGACGGACTTGTCCTGCTCCTTCAGGTAGGAGCCGAACTCGTCACCGGTGACGAACGCGTCGGCCCAGCCGCGCTTGGTCAGCTCGGCCTTCCACTCCTGCGAGTCGTGCATCTCGGTCAGGCTGTCGATCCAGGTCTTCTGCTGCTCGTCGGTGATCCCGGGAGGGGCGACGATGCCGCGCCAGTTGGTGAAGACCAGGTCGATCCCGGAGTCCTTGAGCGTGGGGGCGTCCTTCACGGCGTCGATCGGCTTCTCGCTGGTCACCGCAAGGACCCGCACCTGTCCCGCCTCGATCTGGTCGAGGAACTCGCCGAAGCCGCTGGCCCCGAAGGCGATCTTGTTGCCCAGGATGGCGGGCAGCAGCTCACCGCCGCCGTCGTAGCCGACGTAGTTGACCTTCTTCGGTTCGATGCCTACGGCCTTCGCCAGCTGCATCGGAAGCAGGTGGTCCGGGCCGCCCGGCGACGAACCGCCGCCCACGGCCACCTTCTTGGGGTCCTTCTTCCACGCGGTGACGAGGTCGTCGATCGTCTTGTACGGGGAGTCCTTCGACACGACAATCGCGCCGGCCTCCTCGATCAGCTTGGCGATCGGCGTGGTGTCGGTCAGCGTCGCCGCCGACTTCGAGGTGTACGCGGCACCGACGACGCCCAGCCCCATCTGCATGGCGAGCTTGCCGTTGCCCTTCTCGTTCACCAGGCGCTGCAGGCCCACGGTGCCGCCGGCGCCGGGCAGGTTGTACACCTGGACCCCGGACGCCACCTTGCTGTCCTGCATCACCTGGGCGACGGTCCGGGCGGTGACGTCGTACCCGCTGCCCGGGGTGTTGGGCACCATCATCCGCAGACCGGTGACGGGCTTGTCGCCCCCGCTTCCGCCCCCCGAGTCATCCTTCTCCGCGGTGGCGCCGCAGGCGCTCACGGCGAGCATCGACACAGTGGCAAGAGCTGAGAGAAGTGCGGCTCTGCGAGTTCTCATGGCTCATCTCTTTCGCTTGAGCGAGTCCGGCGCCATGATTGTGCGATTCCGCGGTCGGCCCGTCTGCCTTGTGTGAGCAGTGAAGGTTGAGTTCATAGTGGTCGTTACGTCACGTCGCCACACACTGGCCGGTGAGCTGCTGGTTCTGCAGCTCGCCATCGTCGTGTTGGTGCTGGTCGCGGTCGCCGCGGTCTCGCTGGCGCAGTCGAAGGCGACGTTCGACCGGGTGGAGGGACGCCGGGTGACCGCCCTCGCCGAGGAGATGGCCGGAAACCCACTGCTGCGCAGCCAGCTGCTCCAGCCCGCGCCCGCCGAGACCCTCGCGCCGCTGCTGCAGACCAGGCTGACCCAGTCGAACGTCACGTCCGTGATGGTGGCCGACGAACACGGCGAGATCGTCGCGGCCACCGATCCCACCCTGGTCGGGACGCCGCTGCCGGTCGGCGGGCCCGGCGCCGCGCAGGCGCGCGGCTGGTCCGGGGAGCTGCCGGTGGGCGGGGTCCGCGAGCTGGTGGCCCAGGTCCCGGTGCTCGACGACAACGCCGACCACGTCGGCGAGCACATCGGCACGGTCATGATCGGACGGGTCTCACCCACCGCCTGGCAGCGGCTGAACGGCGCCTCGTCGTATCTGCTCGCCTACCTCGGCATCGCGAGCGTGCTCGGGGTGGCCGGGTCCTGGCTGCTGGCCCGGCGGATCAAGCGCCAGACCTTCGGCCTCGAACCACGCGAGATCGCGGGCCTCGCCGAGCACCGCGAGGCGATGCTGTTCGGGATCGCCGAGGGCGTGATCGCGCTCGACCCGCAGCAGCGGCTCACGCTGGTGAACGAGGTCGGCCGCGGACTGCTCGACCTTCCCGAGGACTGCGTCGGGATGAGCCTGGCCGACCTGCGGATCGGGGGCAGGCTGTACGACGTGCTCGCCGGGACCGGCGGTGAGTCCGACGCCGAACAGGGGGCCGGGCACGGAGCCGGACACGGTACGGAGCGGCGCGACGAGGTGGTCGTGCGCCGGGGCCGGGTGCTCGTGATGAACCGGATGGATGTCACCAAGGACGGCCGCCGCCTCGGCTCGGTGACCACCCTGCGGGACCGAACCGAACTGGCCCAGCTCGAACGCGAGTTGGGCTCGTTCCGCAGCAGCACCGAACTGCTGCGCGCGCAGGCTCACGAGTTCTCCAACCAGCTGCACACCATCTCCGGGCTCATCCAGATCGGCGACCACGACGAGGTCGTACGGTATGTACGCGCCCTGCGCAAACACCGTGATTCGCTCGATCTGACCCTGACCAGCCGGGTCCGTGACCTGGCCGTCGCCGCGCTGCTGATGGCCAAGTCCGCGCTCGCCGCGGAGCGCAGGGTCCAGCTGCGCATCTCGGAGCTCACGGCCCTGGACCGGCTGGAGCCGACGGACTCCGCGGACGTGGCGACGGTCCTCGGCAACCTCGTCGACAACGCCCTCGACGCGGCCGCGGCGCCGGGTCAGGAGAACGACGCCTGGGTGGAGGTCGAGCTGCGCCAGGACGCGTCGAGCGTGGAGATCGTGGTGCGTGACTCGGGCCCGGGCGTGGCTCCCGAGCTGGCGCAGGAGGTGTTCTCCCGCGGCTTCACCACAAAGGCCGCGCAGGGTGGCGACCGGGGGATCGGCCTGGCGCTCACCCGGCTGGTCTGTACACGCAGAGGTGGCGAGGTGTCGGTGTCCAACACACAGCCGGGAGCGATGTTCACCGCCCGGATGTCCGTAGGCCGGCTCACCGATCGGGAGACGGAGGAAGTCCGGTGATCGACGTACTGGTTGTCGAGGACGACTTCATGGTGGCGCGGATCCACCGCGGATTCGTCGACGGGGTCGAGGGCTTCCGCGTGGTCGGATCGGCGGACTGCGGGGAGAAGGCGCTCGTCGCCGCCGCCGAGCTGCAGCCCGACCTGGTGCTGCTCGACCTCTATCTGCCCGACATGTTCGGTCTGGATGTCATACCCCGGCTGCGGAGGGCGGCCCGTGACTGCGATGTGCTGGTGATCAGTGCCGCCCGCGAGGCCGAGGCGGTCCGGGGTGCCGTCCGGCAGGGCGTGGTCGACTACCTTCTGAAGCCGTTCGACGCCGAGGACCTGAAGGACCGGTTGGAGAGTTACAACGCCCGGTGCGGCAATCTGCACGCCGCCACGGTCAGCGGGCAGGCCGATGTGGACCGCGCCCTCGGACGGGCGGCGGCACCGACGGTGGCGCCCTCGCTGCCGAAGGGCATGAGTGTGGAGACCGCGGAACTGGTCCAGCGCGCACTGCGCGCGGCTGAGGGCACCCTGTCCGCGGCCGAGTGCGCGACGAGTATCGGCATCTCGCGCGTCAGCGCGCGCCGCTACCTCGAGTACTTCAGTGTCACGGGCCAGGCGGTGGTGTCACTGCGCTACGGGCAGGCGGGCCGCCCCGAGCGCCGCTACCACTGGGGCGCCTAGCCTTTCGGGGCGACCGCTCAGGGCTGAGGCATCGGGAGGGCGTACACCTTGTCGAAGTGCTGGGCGATCAGCGGCCCGTCGCTGTCGCAGGAGAGCTGCCAGTCGTTGATGCCGGAGTTCTGGCCATCGGTGAACTTCCAGAGCAGCACGCCCTTTTGGGCGTCGATCGCGTAGAACCCGTCCCTGTTGTGCGCGGCCGTGACGAACACCGCGCCGCCGCCCGCGACGGGGGCGTTCTCCAGGTCCAGCCGAGGGGTCTCGCGGAACCAGCGCCGGGAACCGTCCGCCGCGTCGAACGCCTCGATGCCGTGCGGGTTCCTGGTGGTGCAGTACACCGTGCCGGCCGCGGCGGCGACGGACGCGAAGCCGCCCTTCTCCGCCTTCACCCGCCAGCGCAGCGCACCGGACTCCAGGTCCACGGCGATGAGCTCACTGTCGACGGCGAAGACGGTTCCGCCGAGTACCACCGGGGCCGCCCGGGTGTCCGAGTCGGAGTCCATGAGATGGCGCCAGAGCACGTCCCCGCGGGCCGCGGTGCCACGGGCCGTGAGGCGGTGCAGCCCGTCCAGGTAGACGAATTGCTGGGACTTCATGAGCGGTTTCAGATCGAGGCCGATGTCCTCCGCGCTGATGGGGATGATATTGGCCACGCGCGCCCGGAGGTCCGTATTGAGGACGACGTTCGTGGAGGTGGCCGACCCCTGCGACCCCGCCGGGCGCTCCTGGCGGTCGAACCGCAGACCGGCGATGGTGACCCGCTGGTTGCTGAATCCGCCGAGCAGTGTGTCGAACCGGAAGTCCGCTCCGAAGTCCAGCGAGAACCGCTCGGCGCCCGTGGCCGGATCGATGCCGAGCACCGTCGCGCCGGTCCCGAGGGCGACGACGTCGCCCGCGACGAGGAGGGGCGGGGTGGGCGACTGGCTGATGCCCCGATAGGTCCACCGGGGCCGGGTGCCGTCGTCGAGACCGAGGGAGAACAGCGTGCCCGACTGGGTCTTCAGCAGGGCCGAACCGTTGTGGAAGACCGCCGGTGCCTGGACGAGCGGGGCGCTCTGGTACGTCCACAGCGGCTCCGGCGCCGGACCGGCCGGCTCGGAGGCCGACCGCGGCCGGTCCTTCGCCCCGCCGAGCAGTGCGGCGGCGACGCCGGAACCCAGGGTGACGGTGCCGAGCGCGGCGGCCGCGAGGAGCGTACGGCGGGACGGGCGCGCCCGGGACGGCCGCTGTGCGCGGTGGGTGACCGGCTCGGGCGACTGCTCACGCCTCGGGCCCGGCCTCGGGCCGGGCGTCGGCTCCGCGGGGAAGGCCACACGCTGCGGGCTCGGGCGCTCCGTGACGAGCTGCTGAACGGCCACACGCGGGTCGGTGCGGACACCGCCCGCGGGAGCGGGACCGGTGGCGGCGGCGCGGGCGGCCTCCCGCTCGATGGTGTCCGCCCTCGCACCGAGCCCGAGGCCCAGGTCCAGATCCATGAGGGTGGCGGCCTGCCGGCTGACCGAGGAGGCCACGGCGTCCGGCAGCCAGCCGTCCCAGTTCAGCATGTCGGCGCCACCGGGCGCGCACGCCGCCGACACCCAGTCCGGACTGGGCCGGGCCGCCGGGGACTTGTCGAGGCAGCGCTCCATGATCGTGTCCAGCGGATCCGGCACCCCCGTCAGGTCCGGCGTACCGTGCACCACCTGGTACAGCAGTGTGGCCGCCGACGAGCCGTCGAAGGGCGCGTTCCCGGTGGCGGCGAAGGCCAGCACCGAACCGAGACAGAACACGTCCCCCTCCGGGCCCATCGGGTCACCCAGGGCGTGCTCGGGGCACATGTACCGCGGGGAGCCGAGCAGCACACCGGACAGGGTGAGTTCGTAGCCGTCGGTGGCCCGGACGATGCCGAAGTCGATGACCCGCGGGCCCTCGGGGGAGAGCAGCACATTGGACGGTTTGAGATCGCGGTGCACCAGCCCCGCGGCGTGCACGGCGATCAGCGCCTCGGCGAGTCCGGCGCCCAGGGCCAGCACCGACTTCGGCGGCAGCGGCCCGTACTCCTCGACCGCGTCGGCCAGCGTCGGACCGAGTATGTGCGCGGTGGCCAGCCAGGGGACCGGGCCGTCCGGGTCGGCGTCCACGACGGTCGCCGTGTATCTGCCGCTCACCGCCCGCGCCGCGTCCACCTCGCGCCCGAAACGGATCCGGAAGGCCTTGCTCGCGGCCAGCTCCGGCCGTATGACCTTGACGGCCACGGTCCGCTGCTGGTCGTCGCGGGCGAGAAAGACCTCCCCCATCCCTCCGGCGCCGAGCCGCGCGACAGGACGGTACGGGCCCAAGTGCTCCGGATCCGTGGGACGAAGTGGCTCCATTGCACTCAGCTCGCCTGTTCATCGTCGAATGGACTTGGAGGGAGAGTAGGTGCTGGAGGGACAGTTGGGGTACGCAACCGGGCAACCCATGGGAATTACTTGACGTTTCAGGCAGATACAGGCCGGACGGTCTCGGCCCTTCTCTCCCTACCAGGCGTGGTCGAGGTCACGGCTGTTCCACCGTCGTCAGCCACAGCTTCACGTACCGCTCCACGTCGACACCCAACGCCACGTCCACCATGCGCTGTTCGCGTGCGCCCGCATGGATCTCGGACTCGCCGGGACGCGGGCGGCGGTCGACGACCGTCTGGCCCCGGGTGGGACCCGGGGCCAGGCTCACCTCGACCGGGAGGCGTTCGGTGGTGATCCCCTCCGGGTCGACGACCGCGCAGACCGCGCCCGCGTCGCCGAGGCCGCCCATGGGGGTGGGGTCGCCGGAGGTGGCCGGGTCGCGGTGGGCGAGCAGCTCACCGGCCAGCCGGAGGCGGGGCTCCGAACTCGTGCGCAGCCGCTGGACATCCGCGGCCGGGACGAGGACCTCCTTGAACACGTCGAGGCCGTACATCGTGATCGGTACCCCGGCGGTGAGCAGGATCGCGGCGGCCTCCGGGTCGTGCCACACGTTGAACTCCGCGACCGGCGTGGCGTTTCCGGTCGCCACCGCGCCGCCCATGAACACGATCCGCTCGATGTTCCGTACGACTTCCGGGTGCGTACGCAGGAGCAGCGCGATGTTGGTCAGCGGTGCGGTGGGGATCAGGGTGACCGGCCTCGGTGAGGCGAGGATCTCTCGCCGCAGCAGTGTCACCGCGTCCACGTCGACCGGCACCCGGGCCGGCGCGGGCAGCCCGAGGTCGCCCATCCCGTCCTGGCCGTGCACGTGCCGCGCCGTCCGCACCGGCTCGATCAGCGGCCGCTCGGCACCCCGCGCGACCGGGATGCCGGGGGCGCCGGCCTGTTCCAGCACGGTCAGGGTGTTGCGGACGACCCCGTCCACATCGGTGTTCCCGGCCACGCAGGTCACGGCGCGCACGTCGAGACCGGGATGACGTACGGCGAACAGCAGGGCCAGGGCGTCGTCGACACCGGTGTCGCAGTCGATGATCACCGGGATGGGCTGACCGGTCACGGCGGCTCTCCTCTGTCCAAGAGTGTCTCTACACCAAGAGAGTCTGTACGACAGCGACCTTACGCAGCCGCCCACGGCCCGGCTCCGCGGACCTTCCCGAAGTCGGACCGGGTCTTGCCCAGCCGAGAAAAACGCGTCACACTGGAACCGAACGAATGGTCGGTAGGGAAGCTGGTATCGATGACCACGACACACTCCGCCGCACCGGGCGCGGGCACCGGCGGTGCCGAGCCGGCGTCCGAGGGGCCGCTCCAGGAGCAGTTCGAGGCGACGATCGCGCGGGATCAGCGGATCGAGCCGCGCGACTGGATGCCGGAGGGGTACCGGAAAACGCTGATCCGGCAGATCGCCCAGCACGCGCACTCGGAGATCATCGGCATGCAGCCGGAGGGCGAGTGGATCACCCGGGCCCCGTCACTGCGGCGCAAGGCGATCCTGTTCGCAAAGGTCCAGGACGAGGCCGGCCACGGGCTGTATCTGTACTCCGCGGCCGAGACCCTGGGCGCCGACCGCGCGGACCTGACCGAGCGGCTGATCGAGGGCCGGCAGAAGTACTCGTCGATCTTCAACTACCCGACGCCGAGCTTCGCCGACGTCGGCGTGATCGGCTGGTTCGTGGACGGGGCCGCGATCTGCAACCAGGTGCCGCTGTGCAGGAGTTCGTACGGACCCTACGCGCGCGCGATGGTGCGGATCTGCAAGGAGGAGTCGTTCCACCAGCGGCAGGGTTACGAGTTGCTGATGACGATGATGCGCGGCACCGAGGCCCAGCGGCGGATGGTCCAGGACGCGGTGGACCGCTGGTGGTGGCCGTCCCTGATGATGTTCGGCCCGCCCGACGGCGACTCGCCCAACTCGGCCGCCTCGATGGCCTGGAAGATCAAGCGGCACAGCAACGACGAGCTGCGGCAGCGCTTCGTCGACATGACCGTGCCCCAGGCCGACAAGCTCGGCGTCACACTGCCCGACCCGGAGCTGCGCTGGAACGGGGAGCGTGGGCGCCACGACTTCGGCACCCCCGACTGGTCCGAGCTCAAGCGGGTGATCAGCGGCGAGGGGCCGTGCAACGCCGAGCGTGTCGAGCGCCGCCGGGCCGCCCACGAGGAGGGCGCCTGGGTGCGCGAGGCGGCCACCGCGCACGCGGCCAAGCAGGCGGCCCGTACGGAGAAGGGAGCGGCGGCATGACCCCCGAGAAGCAGGGCTGGCCGCTGTACGAGGTGTTCGTACGCGGCAAGCGCGGCCTGAACCACGTGCATGTGGGCTCGCTGCACGCCGCCGACGACACCATGGCGCTCACCCACGCCCGTGACCTGTACACGCGGCGCAACGAGGGCGTGAGCATCTGGGTGGTGCGCTCGGAGCACATCGCCGCGTCCACCCGCGACGAGAAGGACCCGTTCTTCGCGCCCAGCGCCGACAAGGTCTACCGCCACCCGACGTTCTACGACATCCCCGACGATGTCCCGCACATCTGAGGAGCAGGGCATGAGCGACGACCACGTCTACATGTCCCTGGCCGAGGGACACGACGACGGCGACGCCCGCTGGGCGTTCGGCACCGGCTTCGAGGACCCGCTGCACGGCGTGGACACGGCCGTGCCCGAAGGGACCGACGCCGGGGAACTGGGCGCGTCCTGCCTCGCGCTCGCCGACGACGCGCTGGTCTGCGCCCAGCGGCTGGCCGAGTGGTGCACCCGCGCCCCCGAGCTGGAGGAGGAAGTGGCCCTCGCCAACATCGGCCTCGACCTGCTCGGCCAGGCCCGTCTGCTGTACGCCCGCGCCGGCCAGGTCGACGGCACCGGACGCGACGAGGACGCGTACGCCTACTTCCGGGACACCGGCGACTTCCGCAACGTACGCCTGGCCGAACTCCCCATCGGCGACTTCGCGTTCTCCGTCGCCCGGCTCCTGATGCTGTCCAGCTGGCGCCTCGCACACTTCGAGCAGCTCACCTCCCACCCCGACCCGGTCCTGTCGGCGATCGCGGCGAAGGGCGTCAAGGAGCTGACGTATCACCGGCAGTACGCGGCCGAGTGGGCGGTGCGCCTGGGCGACGGCACGGAGGAGTCCCGCCGCCGGATGCGTACCGCCTTGGAGCAAGTCGCCCCGTACCTCGGCGAGTTGTTCACGGCGTACGACGTACGGGCCGAGGTCGTCGGTGTCCTGCGCCAGGTCACCGAGGCGGCCGGACTACCCATGCCCGTGTACCGGCCGCGGCCCGGGGCCGGCCGCGACGGTGAACACACCGAACATCTCGCGCCGCTGCTGGCCGAGTTGCAGAGCGTGGCCCGCGCCCACCCGGGGGCGACATGGTGACCGTGCTCACGGACGTCCGGCACGCCCGGCGCATCGCCGAGCAGGTGCCCGATCCCGAGCTGCCCATGCTGACCCTGGCCGACCTCGGGGTCCTGCGTGACGTCGAAGTGACCGAGGACGGCACCGTGGTCGCGAGTCTGACGCCGACCTATTCGGGCTGTCCGGCGATGGCCGAGATGCGCGCGGGCGTGGCCGCGCGACTGCGAGCCGCGGGCTTCGCACGCGTCGAGATCCGCACGGTACTGAACCCGCCGTGGACGACTGACTGGATCACCCCCGCCGGTCGCCGCAAGCTCGCCGAACACGGCATCGCCCCGCCCGGGGCCGCACCCCGCCCCGCCGCCGGTCCGGTGCCACTGGTGCTGACCAGCACCCGGCGTGCCGCCGTGCCCTGCCCCCGCTGCGGCTCGGCGGACACCGAGGAGACCTCCCGCTTCGCCGCCACGTCCTGCAAGGCACTGTGGCGCTGCCTCGCCTGCCGCGAGCCGTTCGAGTACGTCAAGGAGATCTGATGGCAGACGTGATGGGCCCGGCGGACCTGGTGGGCGAGGCCGACCCCGCCCCGGCGGTGCGGCCGCGTGCCCGCCGCCGTCCGGTCTTCCGCACCCTGCGGGTCGCCGCCGTCCAGCCGCTGTGCCGGGACGCGGCCGCAGTCGCCTTCGAGATCCCGGAGGAGCTGGCCGAGGAGTTCGCCTTCGCGCCCGGCCAGTCGCTCACCCTGCGGCGCGAGATCGACGGCCGCGACGAACGCCGCTCGTACTCCATCTGCTCTCCCGCCGGATCGGCGCCGCGCATCGGCGTACGGGTGGTGCCGGGCGGGCTCTTCTCGTCCTGGCTGGTGCACGACGTACGCCCCGGCGACACCGTCGAGGTGATGGCCCCCACCGGTGCCTTCACCCCCGACCTCACCACCCCCGGCCATCATGTGCTGATCGCGGCGGGCTCCGGCATCACACCCATGCTGTCCATCGCGGAGTCCGTCCTGGCCGCGGACTCCCGCTCGACGGTCACCCTCTTCTACGGCAACCGGCGCACCGACACCGTGATGTTCGCGGACGAACTGGCCGACGTGAAGGACCTGTACCCGGCCCGGTTCCAGCTCGCCCACGTGCTGTCCCGCGAGCCCCGCGAGGCAGAGGTGCTCTCCGGCCGCCTCGACGCCGGCCGGCTGTCCGCCCTCGTCGACTCGCTCGTCGACGTGAAGAGCGCGGACCACTGGTGGCTGTGCGGCCCGCACGGCATGGTCCGCGACGCCCAGCAGGTACTGGCCGGCCTCGGTGTGCCCGACGACCGCGTCCACCGGGAACTGTTCTACGCCGACGACGAGCCTGTACGGGAGCTGCGCCACGAGGACGCCGTCGCCGAAGGACCGGTCAGCCAGGTCACCATCACCCTCGACGGCCGCTCCACGACCGCCGCCCTGTCGCGCGACCGGACCGTCCTCGACGGCGCCCAGCAGACCCGCCCCGATCTGCCCTTCGCCTGCAAGGGCGGGGTCTGCGGCACCTGCCGTGCCCTGGTCACCGACGGCAAGGCGGACATGCGCCGCAACTTCGCGCTGGAAGCCGCCGAGATCGACGCGGGCTACGTCCTCACCTGCCAGTCGTTCCCGGTCTCCGAGACGTTGACCGTCGACTACGACAGCTGAGGACTACCAGGCGCCGCGATGGGCCAGGCCCAGGACGAGTGCGGCGACGGACAGCGTGAGGAATCCGAGCGCGGCGCCGGGCTGACGGTCGCCCACCCGAAGGTGGGCGCCGACGGCACAGAGGAAGTACAGAACGAGGCAGGTCGCGGCCGCCGTTCCGATCTATGGCACCGCGAAGCCGGCCAGTAGGCCGAGGCCGCCCGCGGCAAGAAGGACGCCCAACGGCGCCATCCACGACCGGGGCACACCCAGCCGGTCGGCGATCACGGCGATCGACTCGTGACCGACCAGGTCGAAATACGCGCCGTAGCCGAGGGCGGTCGCGGTCAGGACGGTGACCGTGACGTACGCGGCGAACATGGGTCCCTCCGTTCTTCGCGGGTTGAACTCCGGGCGACTGTCTTCGTCTCTCTCGACCATCCACCTTCACCGCGCCCGGCGTCGCCCGAACCGGACCGCGCCCTGGACGTGGTTCTTCGCACGGGCGGAAAGACAGTCGACGGAAGTGGTAAGGCATCCGGCGGTGGTGGACATTGCTGAGCATGGACGCGGACGAACGGAGTGAACAGCTGGAGCAGCTGTTCCGGCAGACCTACCACCGGGTGATGGCGTACTGCCTGCGCAGGACCGGCGAGTCGGCGGCGCATGACGCGGTGGCCGAGGTGTACGGGGTGGCCTGGCGCAAGCGACGGCAACTGCCCACGGACAGTGAGGAGGCGGTGCTGTGGCTGCTCGGCATCGCGCGCCGGGTGCTGGCCAACCAGTCCCGCAGCCAACGCCGTTGGGCACGGCTGCTGCTCCGGGCGGCGGAACGGGCCGAGCCACCGCAGACCAGCGACCCGCACGACGCCGGTGACGATCTGGCCGCCGCCCTGGCGGAGGCGTCGGCCGCCGATCGGGAACTGCTGCGACTCGCCTACTGGGACGACCTGTCCCGCCAGGACATCGCGACCCTGCTCGGCATCTCGGTCGGCGCTGTCGACACCCGTCTGCACCGGGCCAGACAGCGGCTCAGGGAGCGTCTCGCCGCGGCGAGCCCGCGCCAGGAACCGGCCAAGGGGAAGAACCAGAAGGAGAAGAACCATGCTGAGCGATGACGAACTCGACCGGATGCTCCGGAACAGTGACCCGAATCCCGGCGGGCCGGCGACCGACCCGGACTCGCCGACCGCCACGCGGATCCTCGCGCGCGTTCGCCGGAGCGTCAGACGACGGCGGAGGCGCATCCTGACCCTCGCCCCGGTGGTGGCGCTGACCGTGGCGGGTGCCACCGCGGGAACCTATGCGTGGGTGGCAGGTGACGGTGAGGGCCATACGCTCGACTCGACGGGACTGATGTGCGTCGGCTCCGACGGGAGCGATGCCGTCCTCAACTTCGATCCCGCGACCCAGAATCCGGTGGGCCTGTGCCGACAGGGGTGGCAGGAGTTCTTCGGCGTGGCGGCGCCCGGCACGCTCACCGCCTGCGTGGACAGCTCCCAGCAGGGCTCGATCGCCGTCTACGCCGGGGGCCGGGACCAGTGCGCAAGCCACCGCGCGGACCCCTACGTCGGACCGACCCGGGAGCAGCTGGACTTCGCCCACTTCCGCACCGACATCCGGGCTCACTTCGCCGGGCGCACCTGCGTTCCGTACAGCGAGCTCAGGAAGGTGGTCGGTGAGCTCTTCGTGAAGCACGACCTCACCAAGTGGACGACACGCCACTTCCAGACCGCCGACAAGGAACCGGAAGGGCCCTGCGCGGAGGTCACCTACTACGACGAGCCGGAACGGACCGTCTGGCTCGGGGATCACAAGGACGGCGACTCCATCCACTGGCCGTAACCGTAGAGCTCACACGTCTGAACGATCGTTCTGAACCTCCGTTCTGAACGATCGTTCAGATCTGTTGTACGCTGCCAGGCATGGGACATCGGGAACAGTTGATGGTCGGTGCGCAGCGGTGCCTTGAAGAGCGCGGATACGCCCGCACCACCTCGCGCGACATCGCCGCGGCCGCCAACGCGCCGCTCGGCACGATCAATTACCACTACGGCTCGAAGGAGGCGCTCCTCAACGCGGCACTCATGAAGACGCTCCGGGAGTGGGGCGACAAGGTCCGCGCCAACTCCGCGGAAACCGCCCCGGGCGGCGAGGCGGCAACGCGGCTCCGGGCGATGTGGGCGCAGATCATCGAGTCCCAGGTCACGGACCGCCCGTTGCTGGTGGCGAGTGCCGAGGCGCTCGCGCAGGCCGAGCGTTCCCCCGAGATCCGTGCACAGATCGCCGATGCCTTCGAGCAGTCCCGCACGGACATGGCGGCGGACCTGCACGGCCTCGACGGCACAGCGGAGAACGAGCTGGCCCGCGCGGTCGGGTCGGTGCACATGGCCCTGGTCGCCGGCCTGACCCAGCAGTGGCTGGTCGACCCTGGGCGTGCCCCTTCGGTGGGCGACCTGGCCGCGGGCTTGAGGCTGATCGCCCAGGCCCTCGAGTCCGACACCTGATCCGGGGGCAGGAGTGCGAGACCCTTTCACGCACCTGCACGTCCATACCCAGTACTCGCTGCTGGACGGTGCCGCACGGCTGACGGACATGTTCAACGCGTGCGACGAACTGGGCATGAGCCATCTCGCGATGACCGACCACGGCAACTTGCACGGGGCGTACGACTTCTTTCACTCGGCGAAGAAGGCCGGGGTGACGCCGATCATCGGGATCGAGGCGTACGTCGCCCCCGAGTCGCGGCGCGACAAGCGCAAGGTCCGGTGGGGCCAGCCGCACCAGAAGCGCGACGACGTGTCCGGTTCGGGTGGCTACACCCACAAGACGATCTGGGCGGCGAAC
>NZ_JBFAHW010000104.1:0-36845 GCF_040654355.1 Streptomyces sp. NPDC050704
GGTTCCACGGCCCTCCAGGTACGCCCCGAGGACCCGGACGCCTTCGGCCGTGACCCGTCGGACGCCCCCGTACTGGTCCGCGCCAACGTCACGTCCCTGCTCTGCGTCCCCCTGACCGTCGACGGCGCCGTCCAGGGCGTCATCACCCTGTTCCGCACCGGCGCCCGCCTCGCCTTCTCCATGGCAGAGGCCCAGGCAATGGACATGATGTCCCGTCACATAGCCCTGCTCTTAAGAAACTTGGACCGACGGTAGGCGCCCCTTTAGGGGCGCGGGGAACTGCGCGCCCAGCCCCCACCAATCCGCAGCCAACCCACGAACCAGCCGGACCAGAAGCCCCCCGCCAATCCGCCGGAGGCTCAGGCCGCGTCTTGCATCACCTGGTCCCGCAACCGATTGCAGCACCGACTGATCAGCCGGGACACGTGCATCTGCGAGATGCCGAGCTGTTCCGCGATCCGGCTCTGCGTCATGTCACCGAAGAACCGCATGTAGAGGATGGCCCGTTCGCGTTCGGGCAACGCCTCCAGACGGGGCTTGACCGCCTCGCGGTCGATGACGACGTCGAGCGCCGGATCGGCCGTGCCGAGCGCGTCGCTCAGGGAGTATCCGTCCTCGCTGCCCGGCAGTTCGGCGTCGAGCGAGAGTGCGGTGAAGCTCTCCAGCGCCTCAAGGCCGACGCGTACGTCCTCCTCGCTCATCTGCGCGTGCTCGGCGATCTCGGCGATCGTCGGCTGCCGGCCGGAGATGGTCTGGGACAGGTCCTGGCTGGCGAAGCGGACCCGGTTACGCAGGTCCTGGACCCGGCGCGGCACGTGCAGGGTCCACATGTGGTCACGGAAGTGACGCTTGATCTCACCGGTGACGGTCGGCACGGCGTAGCTCTCGAAGGCGTTGCCGCGCTCGGGGTCGTACCGGTCGACGGCCTTGACCAGGCCGAGCGCCGCGACCTGGCGCAGATCCTCGTAGCTCTCGCCGCGGCTGCGGAAGCGGCCGGCGAGCCGCTCGGCCATCGGGAGCCAGGCCTCGATGATCTGCTCGCGGAGTGAGTCGCGCAGTTGGCCCGGAGGCAGAGCGGCCAGCCTGCGGAAGTCTTCCGCGGTGTCGGGGGCATCGTCGTGCGGGTGGTGCTTGGCGCTCGCGTGAGTTCGCATGGTGCTCGCAACTCCCTTGAGGGGTGCCTTGGTTGGACGGTCAACCGTGGGAGCGCACCCAGAGCCGGACGGGCACACCCGTGGCGGGGGGATACACCGCTCCCACGGACGTGCCTCCTGTCCGAAGCACTGTGCATTCGCCTGCCCCACGCCATGCGCGGCAAACACCCACGGAATTTCGCGGTCCGTGTCCTCCCAGCCCGCGGCCGGCGTTTCCCCTGCCCACGGCGCTCGTTTCCGCGGCCCGCGTTTTCCCCGCTCCACGAGGGTGACTCGGGCGGGTACAGCCACCACCCGGGAGGTCCCGCATGAGCACCAAGGTCGCCGACCACGTCCTGCAGCGCCTGCGCGAATGGGGTGTGGAACATGTGTTCGGTTATCCGGGGGATGGTATCAACGGCCTCCTGGCCGCCTGGGGGAGGGCCGAGAACCGCCCGCGGTTCATCCAGTCCCGGCACGAGGAGATGTCCGCGTTCGAGGCGGTCGGTTACGCCAAGTTCAGCGGCCGCCTCGGTGTCTGCGCCGCGACCTCGGGCCCCGGCGCGATCCACCTGCTCAACGGCCTGTACGACGCCAAGCTCGACCATGTGCCGGTGCTGGCGGTCGTCGGCCAGACGCACCGCACCGCGATGGGCGGCTCGTACCAGCAGGAGGTCGACCTGCACACGCTGTTCAAGGACGTCGCCTCCGACTTCGTCGAGACGGTGACCGTCCCCGAGCAGCTGCCGAACGTCCTGGACCGGGCGATCCGCACCGCCTACGCGCGCCGCGCCCCCACCGCCGTGATCATCCCCGGCGACGTCCAGGACCTCGACTACTCCCCTCCCACCCACGAGTTCAAGATGGTGCCGTCCAGCCTGGACCGCAGCGCGTGGACCGCGATCCCCTCGCAGGAGTCCCTGGAACGGGCCGCCGAGGTCCTCAACTCCGGTGACAAGGCGGCGATCCTGGTCGGCCAGGGCGCGGCCGGAGCGCAGCCGGAGGTGGAGCGCATCGCCGAACTGCTCGGCGCGGGCGTCGCCAAGGCCCTGCTCGGCAAGGACGCGCTGAGCGACGAACTCCCGTACGTCACCGGGGCGATCGGCCTGCTCGGCACGCGTCCCTCGTACGAGCTGATGCGGGACTGCGACACGCTGCTGACCATCGGCTCGTCCTTCCCGTACAGCCAGTTCTTGCCGGACTTCGGCAAGGCGCGGGCCGTGCAGATCGACATCGATCCGCACATGGTCGGGATGCGCTATCCGTACGAGGTGAACCTGGTCGGCGACGCCAAGGCGACCCTGGAGCGGCTGATCCCGCTGCTCGGCAAGGACCGCGGGCGCGAGTGGTACGACACGGTGTGCGCGAACGTGGCGCGCTGGCACGCGATCATGGAGAGCCGGGCGCAGCAGTCCGCCGACCCGATCAATCCCGAGTACGTGGCACGGGCGCTCGACCCGCTGATCCCCGGCAACGCGATCGTCACGTCCGACTCCGGCTCGCCGGCGAACTGGTACGCGCGGCATCTGACGCACCGCGCCGGGATGCGCTCCTCGCTGTCGGGGACCCTCGCGACGATGGGCTGCGGGGTGCCGTACGCGATCGGCGCGAAGTTCGCCCATCCGGACCGGCCCGCGATCGCGCTGGTCGGGGACGGGGCGATGCAGATGAACGGGCTGGCGGAGATGATCACGGCGGCGAAGTACCGCGACCAGTGGGAGGACCCGCGGCTCGTGGTGGGCGTCTGGAACAACCACGACCTCAACCAGGTCACCTGGGAGATGCGCGCCATGGAGGGCGCCCCGTCGTTCCTGCCCTCGCAGGAGATCCCGGACGTGCCGTACGCCGCCTTCGCCCGCTCCCTCGGGCTGACTGGCATCCGTGTGGAGAAGCCCGAGGACGTCGAGGCGGGCTGGCGCGCGGGTCTGGAGGCCGACGGCCCTGCCGTGATCGAGTTCCTCACCGACCCGGCCGTCCCGCCGATCCCGCCGCACGCCACCTGGAAGCAGCTGGAGGCCACCGCCGCGTCCGTCCTGAAGGGCGACTTCGACCGCACGTCGATGGTCCGCCAGGGCTTCAAGGCCAAGATCCAGGAGTTCCTGCCGGGCCACGACCGCCCGTGACTCCCGGATGTTGAACCGCGGCCCCAGTACGTCACCGCACCCCTCGTCCTCGGGGCTGTGACCACAATCGCTGTCACTTGATGTGGCGCGGTCACTTGATGTGGCGGGCAGGTCGTGTGGCGAGGTTGAGCAGGTACTCCAGCGGGCCACGGCGGAAGCAGCGCGTCCAGGCGACCGCCAGGAGCATGGCGGCGGCGGTGGCGCAGGTCAGGGCCAGCATGGCCGATCCCGTCCCGTCCTGCGTGCCGACGAGGTAGATGGCGATGACGTGCAGGATGTAGGCGGTCAGTGCGATCATGCCGATCGCGCTGACAGGGATGGCCGCGCGGGCGAGGCGCGGGCGGTCCATGGCGGCGACGCAGGCGGCCACGACGGCCAGGGCGATGCCGGTGCTGCCGAGGACGGAGAACGTCGTCTGGCTGTGCGGGACGGCCACCAGGAGCCAGGTGGCGGGGGTCTCGTCGATGATGTAGCCGGTGGTGTCGGACCACCAGGCGGTCGCCCCGGAGTCCCCGTCGGTGGTGGCGGCGACGGTGCCGTACGCGTTCGGGACGAGGCTCAGGGCCAGCCAGGAGCCGCCGTGGCCGAGGACGGCTAGCGCGACCCCGGTGAGGGCCAGCCGGGTCCGGACCCGTGCCCGGGTGAGGTCGAGCCTGGCCACGGCCATACCGGCGATCAGAAGCGGGGCCCAGGTGAGGACCGGGTACTCGCCGGTGAACAGCAGCTCGATGAAGCCGTCCGTGCCGCTGAGCCTGGCCATCGGGTCGGCTGCGACGACGGTGTCGCCCCAGTCCCCGTCGTAGAGCGACTCGCGTACCACGTACAGCACTTGGGGCATGATCAGCGCGCCCGCGGCGGCGATGACGGCGAGGGTGCGGGCCCGGAGCCGGTACAGCGGCAGGACCGCGAGGAAGAGCAGGCCGTAGAAGGCGAGGATCACGTCGATGTCGGTGTCGAGGGCGGTCAGGGCGAAGCCCAGCGGGATCAGCACCAGGGAGCGGATGACGATCCGGCCCGTCGCCTGCCGCCCGGCGCGCCCGGTTCGCGGCTGCGGGCGGCCGGTGATCAGCACCAGGCTGAAGCCGGCGAGCAGGGCGAAGAGGGTGGCGGCGCGGCCGCGTGCCAACTCCATGGTGAAGCCCAGCGGTCCGCCGATCTCCGGGTCGGGACCGAAGTGGGCGGCGTACATGCCGAGGACCGCGAGTCCGCGGGCCAGATCGATGCCGGCCATGCGCGCTGTCGATGGCGGACCGGAGCGTACGGCCGTCGAGGAGACGGCTTTGGAGTGACGTGCTGCCGATGTGACGGGCGCGGGGCGTTCGTCCGAGGTCTTCGCCTCCCAGGCAGGGGCCGGGGGCTCGGTCGATGTCGTGTCCGGGGTCATGTGTTCCAGGGTTGGCGCGACGCCCCTTGCCGGACCATCCCGCTGATGGCCGGAGCCACCCCCGCCGACTGGCCGGGGTCCAACCTCCGACCGGCTGGAATCTCCCGAACGGGGTTGCGCGGCCCGGTGGGCGGAGGAACCTGGGAGCCACCCCCGACGTCGTAGCGGTCCAGCGGTGGTCCGATGACGAGCGGAGCACAGGTGATCCGGGTACTGGTGGTGGACGATGAGGCCCTGGTCCGTACGGGCTTTCGGCACATCCTCGAAGCGGCGGACGACATCGAGGTCGTGGCAGCGGTCCCCGGCGGCCAAGCCGTCCGTGCGGTACGGGAGTCGCGGCCCGATGTCGTACTGCTGGACATCCGGATGCCTGACGTGGACGGGCTCACCGTCCTGGCCGAAGTACGCATGCTGCCGGACTCGCCGGTGGTGGCGATGCTGACGACGTTCGACATGGACGAGTACGTGGCTGCCGCGCTGCGGTCGGGGGCCGCCGGTTTCCTGCTCAAGGACACCGATCCTGATCAACTGCCCTATCTGGTACGCGACCTGGCCGCCGGAGGTGCCGTGTTGTCGTCCAAGGTCACCCGCACCGTCGTGGACAGCTACCTGGCCGACGGCCCGCGCGAGGAGGCCGGCCGGCTCGTGTCCCGGCTGTCCGAGCGGGAGCGCGCCGTCCTGGTCCTCGTCGCCGAGGGACTCCCCAATGCCGATATCGGCGTCCGGATGCATCTGAGCACCGGCACGGTCAAGGACCATGTGAGCGCCCTGTTCACCAAGTTGGAGGTGGGCAGCCGCGTCCAGGCGGCCCTGCTCGCCGAGCGCGCGGGCCTGCTCGCCGCGTTCCGCGACCGGGGAAGCGGATGATGCCGTACCCCCTGGCGGGCCCGGTGGCCGACGTTGTCTTCGTCGCGGTCTCGCTGGTGGACGTCGGGGTCCATGTCTACGGCCATGACCGGTGGGCCCTGGCCTGTTCGCTGCTCGCCGCGTTCGCGCTCGGGTTGCGCCGTCGGCTGCCGCTGACCGTCTTCCTGCTCACGCTGCCCACCGTGCTGGTCACCGACGCGGTGTTCGCGACGCTGGCCGCGCTGTACACACTCGCCACCCTTTCCCACCGGCGCGTCCTGCTGGCCGGCTGCGCGCTGGCGGTCATGGCCTGCGACATCACCTGGTGGTCGTGGCCTTTTCCGGAACTGCCGGAGCTGCGGGAGCCCGCCGACCTCGTCCCGGTCACCTACAGCCTGGCGCAGGCGGTCGCCCCCGTCCTGCTCGGCCAGCTCGTCCAGGCCCGCCGGGAGTTGTCGCTGCGGCTGGCCGAGGTGTCCGAGGCCCGGGAGCACGAGCGCAGGCTGCTGGCCCAGAGCGTCCTGGCGAAGGAACGGGCCGAGCTGGCCCGGGAGATGCACGACGTGGTCTCCCACCAGGTCAGCCTGATCGCCGTACGCGCGGGCGCGCTGCAGGTGAGCAGCCGGGACCCGGAGACGAAGGAGGCCGCGGCCGTCATCCGGCGGCTCGGCGTGCAGACGCTGGACGAACTCCGGCACATGGTCGGCGTACTTCGCGCCGCCGGCAGCCGCCCCACGGAACTGACCCCGCAGCCCTCGCTCGCCGACCTCCGCCGGCTGGTCGACACCAGCGGCATCGAGGCCGAACTGCGCACCGACCTGCCCGACACGCTTTCACCGCCCGTCCAGCGGGCCGTCTACCGCACCGTGCAGGAAGCCCTGACCAACGTACGCAAGCACGCCCCGGGCGCCGCCGCCGCCATCCATGTCCGGCACGAGAACGGCGGAGTCCGCGTCGGCATCACCAATACGGCCCCCACCCGCCCCGCCCTGGCACTGCCCGGCGCCCACCACGGCCTGTTGGGTCTGCGCCAACGCGCCGAACTCCTCGGCGGCACCGTGCTGGCCGGTCCGACAGCCGACGGAGGCTACGAGCTCCGCCTGGAGCTTCCTGCCCAGGAGGCCACGTGACGTCCACGCGCCACCGCCGAGGCGGCTGTGACCAATGAGGCACGGCTCTCTTTGCCGGAGCAGCCCGCCTACCAGGCGGTGATGTCCCATGATGAGCGGGCCATGCACCAGCCGGTCACCACCCGTCGAGCTCCGCTGCCCGTCCTCAGGGCCGCGGTGTTCGCCGTCGTCGGCACCGTGGTGGGCGTGAGCGCCCACCATCTGCTCGCCCGGGGACCCGTTCCGTGGACACCGTGCTCGATCGCGGCCGCCGCGCTCTTCGGCCTGGGACTGGCCGGCACGCGCCGTCCCCGCCGGCTGGCAACGGTCATGACCAGCAGCGTCATAGCCCAGTCCGGGCTGCACCTGTGGCTGGCGTTCACCGCGCACACCCCAGCGGCCACGGCCCCGGCTCATCAGCATGGGCAGGCCCGCGACGCCCACGCGACCTGGCACGAGCGCCTGCACGACTCCTTGGCCATGACGGTGGCCCACGCATGCGTCGCCGTGCTCGTCGCCGTCCTGCTGCACCGAGCGGACGTGGCCTGCTGGGCTCTGGCCCGAGGCGTGACGGCGACCGTCGCCACGGTGCGGGCCGGCCTCACCACGGCCTGGACGCTGATCGCGGGACGGTCACGGACACCCGGAGCATCGAGGCTGCCGCTTCTCGTACCGCCTGCGGGCGAGCGACCGCCGGCCATGGCCCCGGTACTCGCATACACGGTGGTGCGGCGGGGTCCGCCTGCGGCGCGGGCAGCTTTCGTCAACCGACCCCGCCGGGAGCCGGTTCGCCCGTCCCGACGACCTCGTCGTCGGGCGGCGCGAACGAACCGGCCACCGCGCCATCCCCGTGCCTGGAGACACTCATGTCCCGCATCACCCTGCCGCGCACCGCGCGGCGCCTGACCGTCGCCGCTGCCACCGCGACGACCGCCGTCCTGCTCACCGCTGTCCCGGCCGCCGCCCATGTGGAGGTCGAGTCCGACAACGCCCAGGCCCTCGCCGAGAACGTCGAACTCGACTTCTCCGCCGCGTCGGAGTCCGCCACGGCCGGGATCACCGAACTGCGCGTGGTCCTGCCCGAGGGCATCGCCCCGTCCGAAGTGGCGTTCGGCGAGGGCCCCAAGGGCTGGCGGTTCACGGCGACCGACGACGGCTACACCGTCAAGGGCCCGGCCGTGAAGACCGGCGAGGACGCCGAGTACTCCGTCGTTGTCAGGCAGCTGCCCGACGTGAAGGAGCTGGCGTTCAAGACTCTGCAGACCTACAGCGACGGCAAGGTCGACCGCTGGATCGAACTGGGCAAGGCCGACGCCGGAGGCCACGGCAACGAGGCTCCGGTACTCAAGCTCAAGGCCGCCGCCCCGGGCGCGAAGCCCGCCGGCCCCTCCCCCGGCAAGTCCCCGAGCCCCTCCGCGTCGCCGACACCGGCCCCCGAGGAGACGCCCGCTTCGTCCACCCCGCAGGCGGCCGACACCGAGAAGGACGACGGCGGGCTGTCCGCCGTCGCCTGGACCGGCATCCTCGCGACGATCCTCGTCGCGGCCGCGGCCGTGCTGTTCGCCGTACGCCGCCGGGGCACCGGCCGGCAGTGATCACTCACCAGTGATCCGAATCCGACTCGGCGGCCCAACGGCCCCTTCGCCCCGATGGCCTTCGGCGAAGGGGCCGAATCACGCTTCACACGACACGGGCACGACACCGTCCGCGACGCGCCCGCCAACCGGCATGCAGTGCCCGGGCGAGGCCGGCCGCGCCGTGTCCGCGAGCAGCACGGCCGACGCCATGGCAACTACGCCTGGCAAACAACGGTCAGTCGTGCGGAGCCTGCCCGCTCACCCGGTGGTCCGCGTGGCTGAGCGCCTCCACCACCAGGCGCCGCAGGTGGCCGTCGCTGAGGCGGTAGTGGATGTGCCGCCCCTCGCGACGGGTGTCGACGAGCCCGGCGAGCCGCAGCTTCGCCAGGTGCTGGCTGACCGCCGTGCGCGACGCCTCGCACCGCTCGGCCAGCGATCCGACGTCCGACTCGCCTTGCGCGAGCAGCCACAGCAGATGCAGCCGGGTGGCGTCGGAGAGCATCGCGAACACTCCGGTCGCCTCCGCGAGCCGCGCACTGTCCGGGGCGCGCAGATGCGCAGTGGCCGCAGGTGAGACGGAGTGGCTTTCAGGCATGAGGCCAGCCTAGAGCCACCCGGCGGGGACGGACGGGGCGCCATAGCCGCCGACTTCCAGCCATCATGTGCGCAGGTGCGCACATGATGGTTATGCTTGTCCGACCGATCGGATGACTCTGCCAGGGAGCCGCCCGCATGCTCGCCGTCCTGCGCAACCGCACCTACCGCCGCCTCTTCGCCGCCCAGGTCATCGCCCTCGTCGGCACCGGCCTGGCCACGGTGGCGCTCGGGCTGCTGGCGTACGACATCGCGGGCGCCGAGGCCGGTTCGGTGCTCGGCACCGCGCTCGCGATCAAGATGGTGGCGTACGTGGCGATCGCCCCGGCCGTCGGTGTGGTCGCCGACCGGATCCCGCGCCGGGCGCTCATGGTGTCGGCCGACCTGATGCGCGCCGGAGTCGCACTGCTGCTGCCCTTCGTGGACCAGGTCTGGCAGGTCTACGTCCTGGTGTTCCTGCTGCAGTCCGCCTCGGCCGTCTTCACCCCGACGTTCCAGGCCGTCATCCCCGACGTGCTGCCCGAGGAGCGTGAATACACCCGGGCACTGTCCATGTCGCGGCTCGCCTACGACCTGGAGAGTCTCTTCTCGCCCGCGCTGGCCGCGGCCCTGCTGTCCGTGATCACCTACAACTGGCTGTTCACCGGCACCATGCTGGGCTTTTTCGCCTCGGCGGCACTCGTCGTCTCCGCCGTCCTGCCGAAGCCGACCGCTCCCGCCGCCCCACGTGCCGATGGCGCTCGTGCCAAGGCCACGGCGGGCGCCCGCCTCTTCTTCGCCGTCCCACAACTGCGCGCCCTGCTCGCCCTGAACCTCGCGGTCGCGGCCGCGAGTGCGATGGTGACGGTCAACTCCGTCGTCTACGTCCGTGACGTCCTGGGGCTGTCGGCGGGTGCCGTGGCCCTTGCGCTCGGCGCGTACGGCGCGGGTTCGATGGTCATGGCGCTCGCCCTGCCACGTGTGCTGGACAAGGTCCCGGACCGGGCGGTGATGCTGCGTGGCGCGTTGCTGCTCACCGTCGTCTTCGCCGGCCTCGGCGCCATCACGGCCGCACAGGGCGGGAGTTGGCGCTGGCCCGCCCTGCTGGCCGGCTGGGCCGCCTTCGGTGCCGCCTGCTCGACCGTGCTCACGCCGACCGGGCGGCTCATCCGCCGCTCGGCCCCGCCCGGAGAGCGTACGGGGGCGTTCGCGGCGCAGTTCTCGCTGTCGCACGGCTGCTGGCTGCTGACGTATCCGTTGGCGGGGTGGCTTGGGGCGAAGGCCGGGCTGGGGGCGGCCGTGGTCTCACTGGGCGGGATCGCGCTGGCCGCGTCCCTGCTGGCAGTGCGGCTGTGGCCGGCGCGGGAGCCACTCGAAGAGACCGCGCGGGACCTAGTGCGGGCTCGGGACAATATCCCGCACCGATCCGATGAGGGCGCGGCACCGACCGGCGAAGCCGCTGCCGCCGCACGGGTACATCTGCGACGGTCGGGCGTACACCCCGTACGGCCACAGCCCACGAAGCGGACCGGGCCCCCGGCGCTTCCCGTGCCGGGGGCCCGGTCGTCCGGTCAGTGACTCAGAGCTGCGCTTCCGGTCTCGTCGGGCTCCGGGACGAGCGGAAGGTCAGCAGGTTGCGAGGCGGGCGGAAGCAGCCATTCCTCGTATCGGCCGAGTGCCACGACAACGCCGAGCATCAGGACCGGAATGATCACAGCGAATACCGCCATGGTCCTGTCCTTCCCCAGGGGATCACAGTGGGGGGCGAAGATCGGGTCTCCCGGTCGGCGGCGGGCAAACCCGCCGTGTCGATGTCCGGGGCACGGGTACACGAGGGGTCACCCCCGAACACCTGGAGGGAGTCATGCAGCGAGGCAGCGACCGGCTCAACGTCCACAAGGACGACGAGATGAAGCACGAACTGCAGGGCATGCTGCGGTCGGGCCACCCGACCCGGTCGGAGGAGTGGCACGACCCGGAGCCCACCGCCGACGACGATCCGCGAGTCGCGGGCGGCCCGGTGACACCCGGCACCGGCGAGGAGTCCATGGCGGCCCTCCGCCATGAACTGGCCCGGCATCTGGGCCGTACGGCGTTCCCGGCCGGCCCCCGCGAACTGATCGGCGTCCTGCGGAGCCGGCACGCGCCGGACGCGCTCGTCGAACCGCTCCAAGAACTGCCGCACAAGGCGCGCTACGCCAACGCCCAGCAACTGGCGGAGGCCCTCGTGCGCTCCGCGACCGCCGAAACCACCGGCACCGCGGGACCCGAAGGACCTGCGGCGCACGCATAGCCCACCCGCTCACGGGGTACTGCGGCCGACGTCACGCCGATGTGCACGTACCCCACCGACCGGGGAACGCAGGAAAGGCCCACAGCCATGGCTGTTTTCGTGAGGGAAGTCATGACGCCAGGCGTCGTCACGGTCCGCCCGGACGCCTCGCTCGTCGAAGCGGCGCAACTCATGCGCGCCCAGGACATCGGCGATGTCCTGGTGGCCGGCGACCACGACCTCGTCGGCGTGCTGACCGACCGCGACATCGCGCTGCGCGCGGTCGCGGACGGCGTTGATCCGCTGACGGTGAGCGCCCAGGCGGTGTGCACGCCCAACCCGGTGGTGATCGGCCCGGACGACGCGGTGTCCGCCGCTGTCGAGCTGATGCGCGACCACGCCGTCCGACGGCTTCCGGTCGTCGAGAACGGCCGGCCGGTGGGCATGGTCAGCCTGGGCGACCTGGCCGTCTCCCAGGACCCGGAATCGGCCCTCGCCGAGATCAGCCGCGCCCTGCCGGACGACTGAGACGACCGACCGGGCACCGCACTCACGGGACGGCGGGGCGAGGGGCGGTGCGACGGCGCCGCCCAGGGCCGACCGAGCCGAGAAAGGACATTCGAGAGCCCATGCGTATCGCGTTTC
The DNA here is from genome assembly GCF_040654355.1 of Streptomyces sp. NPDC050704. Taxonomy (NCBI): domain Bacteria; kingdom Bacillati; phylum Actinomycetota; class Actinomycetes; order Kitasatosporales; family Streptomycetaceae; genus Streptomyces; species Streptomyces sp. NPDC050704. The sequence goes on from NZ_JBFAHW010000104.1 coordinate 11,663, forward strand.
TGATGGCGCCGGAGGGCGTCGAGCAGATCGAACTCACCGACCCCTGGCACGCCGTCCACGACTCGGGCGGCGAGCCCGTGCTGCTGTCGACGAAGCCCGGCCGGATCCAGGCGTTCAACCATCTCGACAAGGCCGACGTGTTCCCGGTGCAGGAGGTCGTGGGCGACGCGTCGGCGGACTCCTTCGACGGCCTGGTACTGCCCGGGGGCGTGGCCAACCCCGACGCGCTGCGCATGGACGAGCGGGCGGTGTCGTTCATACGCGACTTCTTCGAGCTGGGCCGTCCGGTCGCCGCGATCTGTCATGCCCCGTGGACGCTCGTCGAGGCGGACGTGGTGCGCGACCGCACACTCACCTCGTGGCCGAGCCTGCGGACGGACATCCGCAACGCGGGCGGGACCTGGGTCGACGAGCAGGTGGTGGTCTGCGAGGCCGCGCCCGCGACCCTCGTCACCAGCCGCAGGCCCGACGACCTCAAGGCGTTCTGCGAGGCGTCCCTGACGGAGTTCTGGAAGCGGTCCCCGCAGTCCCGGCAACGCTGACCGACTCCCGGTCCCAGCAGCGCTGACCGACCCGGAGCGGACCTCGGCCTCACTCCCCGCCGGTGCCGTCACTCCTCGCCGGTGGCCGTCACTCCCCGCCGGTGTCCCGGTCCCGTGCGCCCGCGCGGGTCCGGCCCGTGGCGACCGGGCGCCGCGGGTTCCTGCGCAGATACTCGCCCTCCAGTTGCGCCATCCGTTCGTTGTGGGTGCGCAGTGCGTCGTTCGAGCCGTGCAGCAGCGTGTCGTGGCGGGTGCGGTGGATCGTCTCCAGCTCTTTCATCAACTGCTGGTCGTCCAGACGGCCCGGGTCGACTCCGGTCATCGTGGTACCCCGATCGTCGTGTTCCTTCGGTTCGGTCCGGGTACCCGCCCGGCAAGCAATATCCCGAGCGGCATCCGGGAGGGAGCCATGGATCTCGCCTTTCTCCACCCACTCTACGAACGACCGGGGCCCTGGGCCTCCGTGTACGTCGGCACCTCCCGACCCACGGAGGCGACAGCGCACGAGAGGTCCCTGACGGCCCAGGCGGCGGCCAGGGAGCTCGCGGAGCAGGGCGCGGACGAAGCCACCTGCCGGGCTGTGCGTGCCGCGGTCGACGAGCTGCGGAACTCCGCCGAGCCGCACGGCCGCGCCCTGTTCGCCACCGGCGGCGAGGTGGTCCTCGACCCGCCGCTGGCCACGTCACCGCCTGCCGTGACGGCCCAGTGGTCGGCGCTGCCGCACACCGCGCCGCTCCTCGACCTGGCCGGCGAGGATCCGGTCTGCATCGTCGCCTACATCGACCGGCGGGGCGCCGACTTCGAGCTGCGCGGTGCGCTGGGCAGCGAGGACGCGGGTTCGGTGACCGGCCGGCAGTGGCCGCTGCACCGGACGAGCACCGTCGACTGGTCGGAGCGCCACTTCCAGCTCAGGGTCGAGAACACCTGGGAGCACAACGCGGCGGAGATCGCCGACGCGCTCGCCGTCTGCCAGGAGGAGACCCGCGCCGACCTGCTGATACTCGTCGGCGACGACCGTGAGCGGCGGGCCGTGCACGACCGGCTGCCGCAGCGGCTGCACGACCGCGTGGTGGAGGCCCCGCACGGGCCCGGCAGCAGGCTCCTCGACGAGGACGTGGAGCGCACTCGCGCCGAGCACGTGCACCACAGGGCGGCCGAGGAACTGGAGCGATTCCTGGCCGCCCGCGCGCCGGACGGCGAAGGGCGGGCCGCCGCGGTGGAGGGCGTGCCCGCGCTGGTCGAGGCCGCACGCGAGCACCGCATCGACGAACTGCTGATCCACCCGGACGGGCCCGACACACACCGCGGCGTGTGGATCGGCGAGGACCCTGACCAGCTCGCGGTACGCCGCACCGAACTCAAGACACTCGGCGAGCAGCACTCGTGGTCGGTCCGCGCCGACGACGCCCTACTGCGCTCCGCCGTAGCGACGGGCGCCCCCGCGATCTCGGTGGCCCCGGCGACCCCGGACGACGAAGTACCGGTGGGCGGTCTGGGAGCACTGCTGCGCTGGTCATAGCGCCCCGGACAGGGGGCGCCCCTTCAGGGGCGCGGGGAACTGCGCGACCAGCCCCCACCGGCCCGCAGCATCAACACCACCGTTCCGAGCGGAGCGTTCAGCGGGATCGCTGAACCCTCCGCTCGTCCCACACCGGCTCCGTCGTCTCCCGCACACGCCCATCACTGCCGAACACCAGATACCGGTCGAAGGAGCGGGCGAACCAGCGGTCATGAGTAACCGCCAGCACCGTGCCCTCGTACGCCTCAAGACCTTCCTGAAGGGCTTCCGCCGACTCCAGGTCAAGGTTGTCGGTGGGCTCGTCGAGGAGCAGGGCCGTGGAGCCCTCCAGCTCGAGCAGGAGGATCTGGAAGCGGGCCTGCTGCCCGCCGGAAAGCCGGTCGAAGCGCTGTTCGGCCTGGCCGGTCAGCTCGTAGCGCCGCAGCCGGGACATCGCGGCGCCGCGGTCCTGGGAGTGCTCGGTCCACAGGATGTCGAGCAGGTTGCGCCCCGCCAGTTCGGGATGGGCGTGGGTCTGCGCGAAGTGGCCGGGCACGACGCGCGCGCCGAGCTTCCACTCCCCCGTGTGCGCCACTTCACCGCCCGCGAGGAGCCGCAGGAAGTGCGACTTGCCGGAACCGTTCGAGCCGAGCACGGCGACCCGCTCGCCGTAGAAGACCTCCAGATCGAAGGGTTTCATCAGCCCGGTGAGCTCAAGCCCCTTGCAGGTCACGGCCCTTACACCGGTCCGCCCGCCGTGCAGGCGCATCGTGATGTCCTGCTCGCGCGGCGGCTCCGGAGGCGGGCCCGCCTCCTCGAACTTGCGCAGCCTGGTCTGCGCGGCCTGGTACCGCGAGGCCAGCTCATGGCTGATCGAGGCCGCCTGCCGCAGGTTGAGCACCAGCTTCTTCAGCTGGGCGTGCTTCTCGTCCCAGCGCCGCCGCAGCTCCTCGAAGCGCGCGAACCGCTCGCGTCGCGCCTCGTGGTACGTGTCGAAGCCGCCGCCGTGCACCCAGGCGTCGGCCCCGGCGGGACTCGGCTCGACGCTGACGATCTTCTCGGCGGAGCGGGACAGCAGCTCCCGATCGTGCGAGACGAACAGGATGGTCTTGCGGGTCTCCCGCAGTCGCTCCTCCAGCCAGCGCTTGCCGGGCACGTCGAGGTAGTTGTCCGGCTCGTCGAGCAGCAGTACCTCGTCGGTGCCGCGCAGCAGCGCCTCCAGTACGAGCCGCTTCTGCTCGCCGCCGGAAAGCGTGCTCACCTCGCGGAACTGCGCCTTGTCGTACGGCACCCCGAGCGCGGCCATGGTGCAGATGTCCCAGAGCGTCTCGGCCTCGTACCCCTGGACCTCCGCCCAGTCGGAGAGCGCCTGCGCGTACTGCATCTGGGCGGCCTCGTCGTCGACCGTCATGATGGCGTGCTCGGCGCGGTCGACGGCCTGGGCCGCCTCCCGGATCCGGGGCTGGGCGACCGAGACGAGCAGGTCGCGCACGGTCGTCTCGTCCCGTACGGACCCCACGAACTGGCGCATCACGCCGAGTCCGCCGCTCACGGTGACGGTGCCCCCGTGCGGTTTCAGCTCCCCCGAGATCAGCCGCAGCAGTGTCGTCTTGCCCGCCCCGTTGGGTCCCACCAGCGCGACCGCGGCCCCTTCGCCCACCCGGAAGGACACATCGCCGAGGAGCGCCCTGCCGTCCGGGAGGTAGTACTCAAGGTGCGCGGCTTCAAGATGTCCCATGGTTGCGCATTGTCCGGGGCGGACCGGGCGCGCGGCAAACGGGTTACGAAACGGCCGGTGGCCGGCAGTCGTGCTCGGTACGGGCCCGGCCGGGGTACCCGCCTTCCATGACCGCAGACGTAGACCTCACCGTTCCCGTGCCCGGGCATGCCCTGCGCGACCGGCTGCTGGCCCTGGACTGCCGCCTCTTCGAGGCGGTCGCGGCACGGCACTGGCCGGGCGCGGACCCCTTCCTGCCGAGGCTGAGCCACAGCGCGAACCACGGAGTGCTGTGGTTCGGCGCGGCGGCGGCCCTCGTGGCCACCCGCTCGCCGCGGGCCCGCCGCGCGGCCACCCGGGGCGTCGCCTCGCTCGCCCTTGCCTCGGCCACCATCAACACGCTCGGCAAGCGCTCGGTGCGCCGCCCGCGCCCGCTGCTCGACGCGGTGCCGATGATCCGCCAGCTGAAGCGGCAGCCGATCACCACCTCGTTCCCCTCGGGGCACTCGGCGTCGGCGGCGGCCTTCGCGACGGGCGTCGCCCTGGAGTCCCGCACCGCGGGCACCGCCGTGGCCCCGCTGGCCGCCGCGGTGGCCCTCTCCCGCATCTACACGGGCGCGCACTTCCCGAGCGACGTGCTCGCCGGGGCGGCGCTCGGCGCGGGTGCCGCCTTCGCGATCCGCGGTCTGGTGCCCACCCGCGACCAGCTGCCGCCCCCGGGGCGGCCGCGCGTGGACGCACCCGCGCTGCCGGACGGCGAGGGTCTGGTCCTCGTGGTCAACACGGCGGCGGGCACCACGGACCGCACCCGCGCACTGGGCGACGCGCTGCCGCTCGCCGAGATCGTGGAGTGCGAACCGGACGGCCTGCGGGGCGAGTTGGAGAAGGCGGCGACCCGTGCCGTGGTGCTCGGCGTGTGCGGCGGCGACGGCACGGTGAACGCGGCCGCCGAGGTGGCCCTGCGGCACGGCCGCCCGCTCGCGGTCCTGCCGGGCGGCACACTGAACCACTTCGCGTACGACCTGGGCGTGGAGGACGTACGCGATCTGAGCCGGGCCCTGCGGCAGGGCGACGCCGTGCGCGTGGACGTGGGCCGCTTCTCCTCCGGCACCACGGAGGGCTACTTCCTCAACACCTGCAGCCTGGGCGTCTATCCGGAGCTGGTGCGCGAGCGGGACCGCTGGTCGGGGCGGATCGGCGGCTGGCCGGCCGGGGTCCTCGCGGCCGTGCGCGTGCTGCGCGCCGACCGGCATCCCCTGCAGACCGAACTCGGCGGCCGGACGCGGCCGTTGTGGATGCTGTTCGCCGGCAACGGCACGTACCACCGCATGGGGCTGACCCCGGCCCGCCGCTACGACCTCGCGGACGGCCGGCTGGACGTCCGCGTCGTGCACGGCGGCCGCAAACCCGCCGTCCGGCTCCTCGCGGCCGCCGTCGCAGGACCGCTCACCCGCTCCCCCGTGCACGCCGCGGTACGGGTCGGCAGGCTCCGCGTGGACGGTGTGGCGCCCGGCACCCTGCTGGCGTACGACGGCGAAGTCACCACGGTGGAGGGCGAGGTGACGCTGGAGAAGCTGCCCGAGGCACTGACCGTCTACCGACCCCTCTCGCCGCACTGACCTCACTCGGATCACTGCACGGAGTCCACATAGCAAGATGCGGATCTCACTATTCGACATATCGGCGTACGGTGACGGGTACCGCCGCGCGGAGTCTCCGCGCGGCCCGGTACGAGGAGACGAGGACGTCATGCCGAAGGAGACCGCCGTCTACACGCACGGCCACCACGAGTCCGTGCTGCGCTCGCACACCTGGCGCACCGCCGCCAACTCGGCGGCCTACCTCCTCGGTTCACTCAAGCCGCACATGAAGATCCTGGACATCGGCTGCGGCCCGGGGACCATCACCGCCGACCTGGCGGAGCTGGTCCCCGACGGCCGGGTCACCGCGGTCGACCGGGCACCGGGCATCCTGGCCCGGGCCCGCGCCACGGCGGCCGAACGGGGCCTGGCCAACGTCGAGTTCGCGGTCGCGGACGTGCACGCGCTGGACTACCCGGACGACACCTTCTGCGTCGTCCACGCCCATCAGGTCCTCCAGCACGTGGGCGACCCGGTGCGGGCGCTGCGCGAGATGTACCGGGTCACCAGGCCGGGCGGTCTCGTCGCCGTCCGGGACGCCGACTACGCGGCGATGACCTGGTATCCGCAGACGCCCGGCATGGACGACTGGCTGGACCTGTACCGGCGGGTGGCCCGCGCCAACGGTGGTGAGCCGGACGCCGGGCGGCGCCTCAAGTCCTGGGCGCTCCAGGCCGGTTTCACCGACACCGACATCACCGCCTCGTCGAGCACCTGGTGCTACGCCACCGCGGAGGAGCGCGCCTGGTGGAGCGGCCTGTGGGCGGACCGCACGGTCGACTCGTCGTACGCGGAGCGTGCCACCGAGGGCGGCCACGCGACCGCCGGACAACTGCACGCGGCCGCGGCGGCCTGGCGGGAATGGGGACGGCAGCGGGACGCCTGGTTCTCCGTCCTGCACGGAGAAATTCTCTGCCGAAAGCCGGTCTGATTTCCCGCTTCAGGGAAACCCGGTCAGCAGGAGGTATCACATTATGGTTCCCATCCTGCTGGTACTGCTTCTGGCGCTGCTTCTGTTCGGCGCCGGCTTCGCGGTGAAACTGCTCTGGTGGATTGCCCTGGTGGTTATCGTCCTGTGGCTGCTGGGCTTCCTGGTACGCGGGACAACGGCGACCGGAACAAGGTCCCGCTGGTATCGCTGGTAGTTCTACCCCGGTAGTTCTACTCCGGCTGTTCTCCGGGAAGGGATATTCCCGAAGGGCTATTCCCTGGGAAGCAACGGCCCGAGCGGCCCGAGGTCCAGATTGAGGTCCTCGGGCCGCAGGCCGTAGCGCTCACGCAGCTCGGCCATCCGGTCGTCGAGGAGCATCAGCGTGAGCCCGATCCGCTCTTCCTGGTCCTCCGTCAGCTCTCCCGTGTCGAAACGGCGCAGGGCCTGCCGCTCCATCAGCTGCCGCAGCAGCTCGACGACGGTCAGGACGAGCTTCACGAGGTCGCGCTCCACCGTGTCCGGTTCTAGATCGAGCCGGTTCCTGCCGGTGCTGCCGTTCCTGCCAGTGCTGCTGCCGGTCCCTTCGGTCACGCCAACTCCTCCTCCTGCCACGGTGAGGCGTCCTGCCAAGGTGACGGGACTTGCGCGTTCACCGAGCTGATGAGCGCGTTGAGGTCGATGCGGACGAGGTCGACGTCCGCGATCCGCAGAGTGATGTCCCCGGTGATCACCACCCCGCCCGCGAGCAGCCGGTCGAGCAGGTCGACGAGAGCGACCTCACGGCGTTCGACGACGGTCACGACTCCTCCCCGCTGAACGAGTAGGCCGCCCACGGGCCGGTGAGTTCGACCCGCATCCCAGGTGCGTCGTCCTTTGTGCTGTCCACCAGTTCCACGAATTCCTCGGACGCCGCACGCGGCACCAGATAGGCGGCGTTGAGCACATTGCGGCCGGCCGCGCGGGAAAGCGCCGGGTTCTGCGGGGGGTGGATGCGCGTGTCATCGGCGAATTCGGAGAGTGCGCCGTGCAACTGCCGTGCGAATTTCTCGGCGCGTTCCCACATGTCCTCATGGGTGCGCCTCTGCATACGACGCTGCCGCAAATAGTCGCGTCCTGTCGCGACCTTTCCAGAACTCTCGGCCTTCTCCTCCGAACCGTCCGTTTCGGGGTTCTCGGCGTAGACCTTGACGCCCCACTCCACTCGTCCGTCCAGTCGGTCGAGGGTGCGCAGAAACAGCTCCTCCCGCTCCTGCATCATCATCCGCACACCGCTGTCGTCCCGGAACACGGTGGCGAGTCGCAGCGGCAGCGGGCTGGTGACGGTGGTGAGTGCGTCGATCACGCTCTGGTGGGCGCGGGCCGTCTCGCTCAGCCAGTCCAGGTCCTCCAGATGGGCCCGCAGCGGCTGTTCGGCGAAGTCCCGCTCGGGAACGGAACTGACCACGGCGACCAGGTCGCCGTGGCTCAGCAGCTTGGGCGGGGCGCCCGCGACTCCCGTCAACTCGGCCTGGAGGGCGGCCGAGAAGGGGCGGCAGATCGCGTAGACATAGCGCAGACCGCTCATGAGGTCTCCTCCTTCGGACTCTCCTGCGGACTCGCACGCTCCAGCTCGGCGAGCCGGTCACGCAACTCCCTGTTCTCCCGGGCGAGTTCGCCGCGGTGCGCGCGGGAGGACAGCGCGGGGTCGTCCTCCCACCAGTCGATGCCCATCTCCTTCGCCTTGTCGACGGAGGCGACGATGAGCCGCAGCTTGATGGTGAGCAGTTCGATGTCGAGCAGGTTGATGCGGATGTCGCCCGCGATCACAATGCCCTTGTCGAGCACCCGTTCAAGGATGTCGGCGAGGTTGGCGCTGCCGTTGTGTCCGTAGGGCTCGGGCATTCTGCTGGGCATGGACATCAGCGACCTCGGCTCCCGACGACTTCGTCCTCGTACGCGTCCTCGTCCTCGGCGTACTCGGTGTCTTCCTCAGGCTCTTCTTCCTCCGTGTACTCGTCGTCGGCGTACTCGTCGTCCTTCTCCCGCTCGCCCTCGTACGCCTCCGCCTCGGGCTCTTCTTCCCCGTCCTCGTACTCGTCCTCGGCGACGCCTTCCCGCCCGGTGTCGCCCTCTTCCTCTTCCTCCTCCGCGAGCGCGTCCTCGTGGCTGCGGACCACCTCGCCGTCGCGGATCTCGCCGCGCCAGCCGTCCTCCGCCTCGCCCTTCAACGTGGTGAACCGGGCGAAGTTCTTGAGGTCGAGCCGAGCCCGGCGTCCCTGGGCGCGCCAGATGTTGCCGGTCTTCTCGAAAAGGCCCTTGGGGTAGTACTCGATGACCAGCAGCACGCGGGTGAGGTTGTCGGCGAGCCGGTGGAAGGAGACGACGCCCTTCGTGGTGCCCTTCGCACCCTCCGACGTCCAGGAGATCCGGTCGTCCGGCATCTGCTCGGTGGTGTGAGCCTTCCAGCTGCGGTTGGACCAGAAGACCTTCGTCTTCCAGTCGGAGGTGGTGTCGTCGGCGCGGTTCGCGCTCTTGACGCCCTTCGCGAAGGTGCTGAAGTCCTGGTACTGGGTCCACTGGTCGTACGCGGTGCGCAGCGGCACTCCGACGTCGATGAACTCCATGATGACCGTGGGCTTCTTGCCGGCGCCGCCCTTGCGCTTGCCCTTGCCGCCGACCATGTTCTTGAAGGCACCGACCACGTTGTCCTTGGCCCGGCCTGCGCCGAGTTCCACGGCGGATCGCAGCGGTCCCTTGCCCTCGGCGAGCTTGCGGCCGCCGTCCAGGGCGAGTTTGGCGAAGCCGGGGCTGTTGCCCTCGGCTATGTCGTTGAGCTTGACGGTCGTCTCGCCGAGCTTGTGTCCGACACCGACCAGCAGGCGCTGGACCTGGGCGGCGAGGTATTCCTGGAACTCCGCCTTGAGCCGGTCGGCCGCCTCGCTCTTGGCGATGTCGGTGACCGGATTGCCCTTCTTCACGCGGTCCGTCGCGGACCCCAGGGTGTCAGTCATCGCCACCGCCTCCCTTCGGGAGCCGCGTCCTGGCACGGCGCGCGGAGGTCTTCGCCGCGGCCGCCTTCTTCCCCGGAGCCGTCTTGACCGTCTTGGCCGTCTTCGCCACGGTCTTCTTGGCGGCGGGCTTCTGCTCCGCCGCCCTCTTGGCCGGGCCCTTCTTGGCGGGTGCTTTCCGCTCCGCCGTCTTCTTGGCCGGAGCCTTCTTCGCGGCCGCCTTCCTCCGCGACCGGGGCTCGTCCTCGGCGGAGTCCTCCTCGGCTTCCTCCCGGCCGGGCGACTCCTCGTTCTCGTACTCGTCACTCTCGTACTCGTCGTCCGCCCGGCGTGCCTCGGCCTCGTCGTCCTCCTCCTCGCCGAGGCCCGGCACGTCCGGCACCACGCCCGCGAGCTGGTCGCGCACCTCGGCGGTCCTGCCGTGCAGCCGGTCGGCCAGCCCCTCGATCTGCCGCTCCACCAGCGCCCCGGAGGCGGCCTTCCCCACACCGCGCAGGTCCTCGCGCAGCTGGTCCCCGACCTCCTTGAACTGCGGGTTGTTCTGCAGTTGCTGAGACACCAGGTCCGCGAGCGCCCGCGGGCTCAGATGCATCCGCTTGCCGGCCACCATCGTGCCCACCGCGAACGCGAGTTTCATCTTCTTCGTACGTCCGAGGACGTATCCGGCCCCCACCGCGAGGCCCAGTCCGAGTCGGTTCATCCTGTAGTCCCGTTGTCCGTCCCCATGGCACCGTCGCCGGTGCCCGTCGTGCCGGCATCTGTCGTCCCGGCATCCGTTCCGAAGTTCGGCCCCGTGCTTGTGCTCAGGCCGACCTCCAGCCGGTCGAGGAGTTCGTCCTCCAGCCGGTCGAATTCCTCCTCATCGATCTCGCCCGCCTCGAGCCGCTGCTCGAGAAGGGCGAGTTCGGCCCGGACCACCGCCGGGTCGTAGTACTGGCGCTCGGCCTCGGCCAGCACCTGTCTCACTGCCCAGAGGCTGCCGCGCACCGGAGCGAACGGCAGCAGCAGCACCTCGCCGATCAGACCCACGGGCTCACTCCCCGCCGCTCTCCGAGCCGATCGTGGCGCCCGCCGGCTGGGCGGGCCCTGGCTCGACGAAGCTGTACGGCGGCAGCGGGCCGTTCACGCGCAGGTCGAGATGCGGATGGCCCTTGCGGACCTGCTCGACGGCGGTGAGGAAGGCCTCGGCCTGCTTGCGGTCCACCAGGAAGGACAGGTTGGCCAGCCACCCGGTGGACTCGGGCCCGACGCTCACCGCGTCGGCGACCGGTTCCAGGGTGTGCTGGAGTTCGACGGCGTCCTGCGACTCACGGGTCTGGACCGCGGCCGCCACCATCTCGCCGAGCCGCAGCCGCTGTTCGTACGTGCCGCCGCCCGCCTGCCTGTTGGCCTCCGTGAGGGCGCGTATCTCGGGGTTCTCGGACATCACGCGGTGCAGGACGGACTCTTCGTTGTGGCTGGCCTTGACGTTGTACTCGACCCTGCCGCCCAGTGCCTTCAGCCGCTCCAGGTAGTGCTCGGAGCGCTCGGCGAGCACACCGGTGACGGTCTTGTCGTCGGCCGCGACGCTGCCGAAGCGCATGGGCAGCACCGGTCCGCCGCCGCCCGCCTCGGCCAGTACGTTCTGGTGGGCGAGCAGATCCCTGCGCTTGGGCCGCAGCCCTTCGGGGGCATCGCTGACAACGGCCGCCAGATCGCCCTCCTTGAGGATGCGGACGGGACGCGCGGGCTCACCGACGCCGCCCATGCCGTCGGGAAGCGAGGGATGCGAGGCCGCTGTGATTCCGTATACGTACGTGCTCACTCCTGCTCCTCCTTCCTGCGCGCGGCCGTGGCCTTGCGGGCCCGCGGCCGGGACTCGGACTGCTGCTCCTGCCCTTCTTCACGGGCCTGTTTGAAGGCGCCGGAGATGGTGTCCGCGGCGCCGGACAGCGCCCCCTTGGACTTGCCCCGCGCGCCGGACTCGGTGATCTCGCCGACGAGGTCGGGAAGCCCGGGGCTCTTGTGCGGGCCCGCCTCCAGGTCGAGCCGGTTGCACGCCTCGGCGAAGCGCAGATAGGTGTCGACGCTGGCGATGACGACGCGGACGTCGATCTTCAGGATCTCGATGCCGACGAGGGAGACCCGAACGAAGGCGTCGATGACGAGCCCTCGGTCGAGGACGAGCTCCAGGACGTCGTAAAGGCCGCTGGTGCCGCCTCCGCCGCCGCTCTGCTGTGCCGGGACAACGGTCATACCGAACGGTCCTCCTTGTCTGTAAGTGCCTGCGCGGTACGGCGACCTAGCGGCCGCCGGGCCTATGTGGGTCGGCCCTCCCGCGTTCGTAACGGCGAACGCGCCGATAGCCGGTGAGGTCGCCCTCGGGGCTGAGGCTCACCTGGTAGCTCGCGAGCAGGCTCATCGTGTCGGGGACCCTGGCGACTTCCAGGACCTCGACCTCCAAGGTCCAGCCGTCCTCGGTGCGCTCGAAGGACGACACCGACTCGGCCGCCATGCCGGTGAGCTCCGCGAGCTGGACGCGCGCGTGGCGCAGCACCTCCATGGGACTCGGCGTGCCGTCCACCGTGCCGCTCTGCTGATCCTTCTCGTCCCTATTGCTTTTATCGTCTTTGTTGTTCTTGTCGTCCTTGGGGGAGTTCGACGAACTCTGTGAACGTGATGTGTTGGATGTGTTCGACATGGCCACCTCGAACTCCGAGTGGCCCTGCATTCGTTGGCCAAACCCGCAGCAGCAGGTTCCTCAGCCACGCAGGGCGTTGAGCCGGCGCCGGGCAGGACCCAGCGCGCGTCCGCCGCGCAGCAGCCCCGACCACGGGTTGGTGCGGGCCTGCTCGACGGCGTCGGCGACCGTCCAGCGGCGGGCGCCGAGGGCCGGGTCGTCGAGTTGGTCCCAGGTGATGGGAGTGGCGACCGGGGCGCCCGGTTTGGCGCGGACGGTGAAGGGGGCGACCGCCGTCTGCGCGTACGCGTTGCGCTGTACGTCCAGGTAGAGCCGGTCGCCGCGGTCCTTCTTGCGGGCGGCCGTGGTGAGGCGGTCGGGGTGCGCGTCGACGAGCGTGTCGGCGACGTCCTTGGCGAACTCGCGCACCTCGTCGAAGTCGTGCTGTCCGTTGACCGGCACGATGACGTGCAGTCCTCGGGAACCGGTGGTCATCAGGGCCGAGGGCAGCCGGATCTCATCGAGGAGCTCACCGAGCAGCCGGGCCGCCTCGCGCACGGCTTCGAAGTCGTCGGCCGAGGGGTCCAGGTCGAAGACCAACCGGTCGGGCCGGTCGATGGAGCCGACCCGGGAGAGCCACCGGTGCAGCGTCAGACAGGCCTGGTCGGCGAGGTAGACGAGGGTCGCGGAGTCCTCGCACACGGGGTGCGTGACGGTGCCGCCCTCCTTGGGCACCTCGATGCGGTCGACCCACTCGGGATAGTGCTCCTGAATGTTCTTCTGCATGAAGGTGGGCCCGCCGAGCCCGTCCGGATGCCGCTCCAGCATCAGCGGACGCCCCTTCAGATGCGGCAGCATGAACGGGGCGACCGCACGGTAGTACGCGACGAGATCCGCCTTCGTGTACTCCTTCGCCCGGCCGTCGCCGGGAAACAGCACCTTGTCGGGCCGGTGCACCTCGACGGTCCGCCGACCGGCCCGTACCGTCCGCGTGCCGGCCATGGCCACTCCTTCCGTACCTGTGCGTGTACGTGTACGTGTCAACCGGTGCCGCTCACCGCACGAGTCACCGCACGAGCGCGTGTTCCACCAGGAGCTTCGCCGCGGCCGCGATCGACTCGGCGTCGATGCCCGCGGCGTGCAGCTGCTCCTCGGGAGAGGCCGAACCGGGCATGCTGCGCACGGCGAGGCGGACCAGGCGGGGTGTGGGGCGGCCGTCGAGGAAGGCGTCCAGGACGGCGTCGCCGATGCCGCCCTCCTCGTGGTGGTCCTCCACGGTGAGCAGGCAGCCGGTGTGTTCGGCGGCCTCGCGCAGGGTGCGGCGGTCGACGGGCTTGACCGAGTACAGGTCGATGACCTGCACGGGGATACCGTCGGCCGCCAGTGCGTCCGCCGCGGACAGCGCCTCGTGCACGGTCACCCCGGCGGCGACGACGGTCAGCCGGTCCTCCTGGGAGACGCGCAGCACCTTGCTGCCGCCCACCGGAAACTCCTCGCCCGGCCCGTAGACGACCGGCGAGTCACCGCGTGAGGTCCGCAGATAGCGGATGCCTTCGAGGCCCGCCATCGCGGAGACGAGCTTGGCCGTCTGGTTGGCGTCGCACGGGTACAGCACGGTCGAGCCGTGCACCGAGCGGAACATCGCCAGATCCTCGAGGCCCATCTGCGAGGGCCCGTCCTGGCCGATCGCGACGCCCGCGTGCGAGCCGACGAGGTTGATGTCGGCGCCGCTGACCGCCGCCATGCGGACGAAGTCGTGGGCGCGGGTCAGGAAGGCGGCGAACGTCGAGGCGTACGGCACCCAGCCGCGGGCCGCGAGTCCCACGGCCGCCGCGACGAGCTGCTGCTCGGCGATGTAGCACTCGAAGAACCGGTCGGGGTGCTCCTTGGCGAAGAACTCGGCGCGGGTCGAGTCGCTCACCTCGCCGTCCAGGGCCACGACGTCTCCGCGCGCGGTGCCGAGCGCGGCCAGCGCCTGTCCGTAGGCGTTACGGGTGGCGGCCTTGTCGCCGATCTCGTAGCGGGGCAGCTCCAGGTGTCCGGCGCGTACGGCGTGCAGCATCCGGGCGGCGGGCGGCTGCTGGACCTCGACGCGGATGTCGTGCACCCCGCCGAGTTCCCGGATCGCCTCGTCGGCCTCGGGCAGCGGCTTGCCGTGCAGGCCCTCGCGGTCCTGGACGGCCTCGACGCCCTTGCCCTTGAGGGTGCGGGCCAGGATCGCGGTCGGCTGCCCGGCCGTGGAGATCGCCTCGCCGTACGCGCGGTCGACGGCGTCGACGTCATGGCCGTCGACCTCGACGGTGTGCCAGCCGAAGGCCTGGAAGCGGCGGGCGTACGCGTCGAGGTCGTGGCCGTGGCGGGTCGGGCCGCGCTGGCCGAGCCGGTTGACGTCCACGATCGCGGTGAGGTTGTCGAGGTTCTCGTACGCGGCGTGCTCGGCCGCCTCCCACACGGATCCCTCGGCCAGCTCGCTGTCGCCGCACAGCACCCACACCCGGTAGCCGACCCGGTCGAGGCGCTTGCCGGACAGGGCGATGCCGACACCGACCGGCAGTCCCTGGCCGAGCGAGCCGGTGGCCGTCTCGACCCAGGGCAGCCGGCGTGGCGTCGGATGCCCTTCGAGGCGGCTGCCGAGCTTGCGGAAGGTCATCAGCTCGGTCTCGTTGATCGCCCCGGCCGCCTTGTACGCGGCGTACAGCAGCGGCGAGGCGTGTCCCTTGGAGAGGATGAAGCGGTCGTTGCCGGGATGTGCGGGGCGGGCGAAGTCGTAGCGGAGGTGGTTGGCGAACAGGACCGCCATGAGGTCGGCGGCGGACATCGAGGACGTGGGGTGACCGGAGCCCGCCGCGGCGGCCGCGCGGACGCTGTCGACGCGCAACTGCTGCCCCAGTTCGGTGAGTTGACGGGTATTCATGACTCTCCTTCCAGGGGGTTCTCCGGACCGTGCACGGTCCGCCGACCGGGCTCGGAAGCCGTTGGGCGGCGGGGATCCGGGACCGCGGACTCGTCGGACGGGGGTACCGCATGGGGGTCGGGGTCCCGCGCGGCGGAGCTCCCGAGCGTCGCGGGCACCCCTGGTCCGGACCCGGCCCCGGACTTGAGCCCGGCCCCGGCCCCGGACTCGGAACCGGACTTGGGCTCGGACCCAGACCCAGACCCAGACTCGGACCCAGACCCAGACCCAGACCCGGACCCGGGCTCGGCCCCAGCCCCGGACTTCACCTCAGGCTCGGACTTCGCCTCGGGCTTGGACGTGCGCTCAGACTCCGGCCCGGACTTGGACCCGGGCCCCGCGGCACCCGCGGCCCGGTCGGGGGCCGCTCGCCTCTCCGGTGCGCCCGGCAGCCGCGCAAGTTCCGGTGAAGCCGTGTCCAGGGGGACCGACCAGGCGCGGACCAGGCCCAACTGCACGCCCTGGCGCGGCAGTACGGCGTCCAGCAGCCAGTCGGCGGCGACCCGGATCCGGTTGCCGGGCATCGCGGCCAGGTGGTAGCCGCGGGTGACGGCGCCGGCGATCGGCCCGGACAGCGGGACGCCGAGCGGGTTGGCGGCGGCCTTCACCCCGCCGAGGTCGACGACGAAGCCAAGGTCGCGGTGCCGGTAGGAGCGGGGTTCGCCGACGCCGAGCGAGGCGGCGACGTTGCGGGCGGCCGTCTTGCCCTGCCGCCAGGCGTGCTGGGCGGTCATCGGCGTGTACTGGCCGGGATTCTCCAGATCGGGCACGGCCGCCGCGTCCCCGCACGCGAACACCTCGGGACGGCCCGGCACCTGGAGGTTCGGCTCGACGAGCAGCCGGCCGCGTTCCATCGGCAGCCCGAGCGCCTCGGCCAGCGGATCGGGCCGTACACCGACGCACCAGACCAGGGTCCTGGTGTCGACGAACTCCCCGTCGCTGAGCAGCACCCCGTCCGAAGTGGCCTCCTTCACGGAGGTCCCGGTACGGACGTCGACGCCACGCTGCCGCAGCACGCGGTCGGCCGTACGGGAGAGCCGCTCGTCCATCTCGGGCAGCACACGCGGTGCGACGTCGAGCAGCAGCCAGCGAGGATGCATGCCCTCGCGAAGCGGCTGCTTACGGACCAGCGCGTCGGTGAGCAACTGCCCGTGCGCGGCCACCTCGGTGCCGGTGTAGCCGGCGCCGACGACCACGAAGGTGCACCGCGAGGCGCAGGTCTCGGGGTCGTCGGCGGCCGCCGCGAGCTCCACCTGCCGGGTCACGTGGTCGCGCAGATACAACGCCTCCGGCAGGCCCCGGAAGCCGTGCGCGTGCTCGGCCACACCGGGGATGGGCAGCAGCTTGTTGACGCTGCCGGCGGCGAGCACGAGACGGTCGTACGAGAGCGTGCCCACACCTCCCTCGGGGTCGCTGTAGTGCACGGTCCGCTCGTCGAGGTCGATCCCGTCGGCCTCGCCGAGCACCAGCCGTACGCGCGGCAGGGTGCCGGAGAGCGAGACCGTGACCCGGCGCGGCTCCAGCACTCCGGCGGCCACCTGGGGCAGGAGCGGGAGGTACAGAAAGTAGTCGGTCGGGTTCAGCAGGATGATGTCGGCCTTGTTCCGGGCCATCCGGGTCAGGGTGCGTGCCGTCTGGTACCCGGCGAATCCGGCGCCGACGATCACGATGCGGGGTCGGCTCATGCTTCGCCTCCGGCGGGGTCGCTCGTACGGGCTTTCCGCGTCCCCCCGGCCCGGGTACCCAAACGTCGAGGTCGCCCGGCGACAGCGTTTCCCACCGGGTGCTCGGCGGGTGCTCACCGGGCGCCGGCGGCGTTTCGCGGCAGGCCCCGGGGATACCCGGACGACGACCCGACCGGGCCCGTCGCGGAGGTGCCACCATGCCCGAATACGGCTATTTCCTGTCCACCGAGGAGTTCGGTCCCGCGGACCTCGTCGAACAGGCGAGGATGGCCGAGCAGGCCGGATTCCAGTCGCTGTGGATCTCGGACCACTACCACCCGTGGAACGACGAGCAGGGCCAGAGCCCCTTCGTGTGGTCGGTGATCGGCGCACTCTCGGAGGCCGTGTCCCTGCCGATCGAGACGGCGGTCACCTGCCCGACGGTACGGATGCACCCGGCGGTGGTGGCGCAGGCCGCGGCGACCAGCGCGGTGATGACGAACGGCCGTTTCCGGCTCGGCGTCGGCTCCGGCGAGGCCCTGAACGAGCACATCCTCGGTGACGAGTGGCCGCCCGCCCACGTCCGCCTGGAGATGCTGGAGGAGGCGATCCAGGTGATGCGCCATCTCTTCACCGGCGAGGAGGTCAACCACTCCGGCCCGCACTACACGGTCCGCAACGCCCGCCTCTACACGGTCCCCGACGAGCCCGTCCCGATCGACGTCTCGGGCTTCGGACCGCAGGCGACCTCGCTCGCGGCCCGCGTCGGCGACGGCTACATCACGATGATGCCGCAGGAGTCGATGGTGGAGCAGTTCCGCAAGGGCGGCGGGGGCGGAAAGCCGGTCAGCGGCGGTACGAAGGCCTGTTACGGCACCGACCGCGACGAGGCCGTACGCACGGTCCACCGCTTGTGGTCCAACCAGCTGCTGCCCGGCGAGATGGGGCAGGTCCTGCCCACGCCCCGCCACTTCGAGCAGCTGGCGCCCCTGATCACCGAGGACATGGTCCGGGAGAACACGGTGTGCGGGGACGACGTGGACGAGCACGTGGCCGCCCTCGCCGCGTTCGCGGAAGCGGGCGTGGACCACGTCTACGTCAACCAGATCGGCCCCGACCAGCGCGGTTTCTTCGACTTCTACCGCACGAAGGTGCTGCCGCAGCTTCAGGAAGGGGTCCGCTGATGCGGGACCGCACGGGCATCGCGGGCATCGCGGGCTCGGCCGGCGAACGGACCACCGCACACCGGGCCGGTGCGCGATGAGCAGCTCGCGGCTTGCTCTGCAACCGCCCGCCGTCTCCTCGTACACGGTCCCGACGGACGCGCCCGAGGCGGACGGCACGCTCGCCTGGGACACCACGACCGTGGTGATCGCCGAGGTGACCGCGGGCGACGCGACCGGCACCGGCTGGACCTACGGCCCGGCCGCCGTCGGCGACCTGCTGCGCGAGGAACTCGGGCCGGTCGTCACGGGGCTCGACGCGTTCGACATCCCGGCCGCGCACGACGCGCTGTGCCGCGCGGTCCGCAACGCCGGCCGCCAGGGCGTGGCCGGCTGCGCGATCTCCGCGCTCGACATCGCCCTGTGGGACCTCAAGGCCCGACTCCTCGAACTCCCCCTCGTACGCCTCCTCGGCGCCGCCCGCGAAACCGTGCCTGTCTACGGCAGCGGCGGCTTCACGACGTATCACGACACGCATCTGGCGGCCGAGCTGAACGGCTGGGTGCACGGGCAGGAGATCCCACGCGTCAAGATCAAGATCGGCGAGAGCTGGGGGCGGGCGGTGGCCCGGGACCTGTCCCGCGTCCGCACCGCACGCGAAGTGATCGGCCCGCAGGCCGAGTTGTACGTCGACGCCAACGGCGGCTACACGCGCAAGCAGGCGGTACGCGTCGGACACGCGCTCGCCGAGCACGGGGTGGGCTGGTTCGAGGAGCCGGTGTCCTCCGACGACCTGACCGGCCTGCGCCTGGTCCGCGACGCGCTGCTCTGCGACGTCGCGGCGGGCGAGTACGGCTACGACCTGCCGTACTTCGCCCGCATGATCGCGGCCGGCGCGGTCGACTGCCTCCAGATCGACGCCACCCGCTGCGGCGGCCTCACGGAGTTCCTGCGCGCCGCGGCGCTCGCCCACTCCCACGGCCTGGAGATCTCCGCGCACTGCGCCCCGCACGCCCACGCCGCGGCTGCCGCCGCCGTGCCGAACCTCCGCCACATCGAGTGGTTCCACGACCACGTCCGCATCGAGTCGATGTTCTTCGACGGCGCACTGGATCCGACGGGCGGCGTGGTCCGTCCGGACGAGGGCGTCGGACACGGGCTGACGCTGCGGACGGAGGAGGTGAAGCAGTACCGGGTGGCCTGAGGGCTTGAGTCACTTGCTTGAGTCACTTGGCTGTTTCGGGTCGTTCGGGTCAGAGCTTGCGCTTGAGCCGGGCGGCCAGCGCGAGTGTTCCGCCCACGGCCAGGCCCGCTCCCACCCGCCCCCGGTTCCGCGAGACCCACTCCTGCGGACTCGCGGACAGCGCCTCGTCGTCGAAACGCCCGTGCGCGCCGAAGTCACGGCCGTGCGGCCCGTCGGCCGGCGCCCACAGGTTGCCGCCGCGGGAGGCCTGCTCACCGTCCTCGCGCTGGGCGTCGAAGCCCGTGCGCGCGAGGTAGTGGTCCAGGAGGCCGGGAGCCACGGCGTTGGCCAGCATCGTCGCGGTGGTGGATCCCCCGACCCAGTACTCGCGGCGCCGCGGATGTCCGGCCGCGTGCACGATCGCGCGGGCGGCGAGCTCCGGCTGGTAGATGGGCGCGACGGGCCGGGCCCGGCCGGGCATCCGGCTCAACACCCACTCGAACTGAGGGGTGTTGACGGCGGGCAGCTGCACCATGGTCGTCCGCACCCGGGACCCCTCGTGCAGCAACTCGCAGCGCAGCGACTCGTTGAAGCCCTGGATGGCGTGCTTGGCCCCGCAGTACGCGGACTGCAGCGGGACGCCCCGGTAGGCGAGCGCCGAGCCGACCTGCACGATCGCTCCCCGGTCGCGCGGCAGCATGTGCCGCAGTGCGGCCCTGGTGCCGAACACATAGCCCAGGTACGTCACTTCGGTCACCCGGCGGAACTCGTCGGGCGTGATCTCGGTGAACGGCGCGAAGACTCCGGCGAAGGCGTTGTTGACCCAGACGTCGATCCGCCCGAAGGCGTCGACGACCTGCTGGGCGGCGTTCTCCACGGCCTTGGCGTCGGCGACGTCGACGGAGACGACCAGCGCCTCACCGC
This sequence comes from Streptomyces sp. NPDC050704, assembly GCF_040654355.1. Classification (NCBI taxonomy): domain Bacteria; kingdom Bacillati; phylum Actinomycetota; class Actinomycetes; order Kitasatosporales; family Streptomycetaceae; genus Streptomyces; species Streptomyces sp. NPDC050704. Next base: position 31,524 of record NZ_JBFAHW010000104.1, read on the forward strand.
CGGCCCGCTGCACCTCGTCCGCGGCCGCGGCCAGTCCGTCGCGGCCCCGGGCGAGCAGGGCGACCCGGTGGCCACGGGCGGCGAAGGCCCGGGCCGTGGCCCGGCCCACACCGCCGCTGGCTCCGGTCACGACGACGGTTTTGTGGCGCGACACGGCTCACCGGGCCCGGTGGTGCGGCGCCTCGGGGTCCGCAGGACCGGGTGCGCCCGGCGGTATCCCGGGCGCGCCCGCTCCGGGCGCTCCGGTCGCCCCGCCCACGCCACCGGGTGCGACCGGCGGCACCGGCGGATAGGTGCCGCCGGGTCCGGCGAGCCCGCCGGGCGGCGCTCCGGGAGCCGTGCCGCCGACGACGCCTTCACCCTGTCCCTCGGCGATCTTCTCCGGTGTCGGCCGGGACGCCGACGGCCGTGCCGCGTTGCGCAGGACGAAGGCCAGCGCGCCGAGCACGGCGGCGGTGATCAGCGCGGCCGCCCAGTCGGGCAGGCCGAGCGCGAGCAGCAGGCCGAGGGTGAGCGCGAGGGCCGCGCCCGCGTAGAGGGCGACGGTGCCGGACGCGGCGTACAGCGCGGCCGTGCGGCGCTGCTTGCGGGTCTGCTCCCGCAGTTCGTCGCGTACGGCGTCGCGGGCCACCTGAGCCAGCTCGTCGACCAGGTTCTTGTCCAGATGTGCCAGGTGATCGATGCGGTCCATGCCGGCCGGGTACCCGCGGCCCCGGGCGCGTAACGCCCGGTGCCCGGCTCCGCTGCCGCTGTCGGGGCCGGCCGGGACCCGGGATCCACCAGGTGGGATCCGCCGCGAACGATCGCTCGAAACGATCTCGTTCCCGGCCGGCCCCAACTAGGCTCGTCCGCATGGAAATTCTGGGAGCCACGCTGCGCATCTGCGTCGACGACCTGGACACTGCGGTGCCCTTCTACGAGAAGCTGGCGGGCGGCCAAGCGCTCCGCTTCGAACGCGGGGGCGTGTCGGTCGCCGCGGTCGGTTGCTTCCTGCTGATGAGCGGACCTGAGGCGGAGCTGGACGTGCTCCGGAAGGTCTCGGCGACGATCGCCGTGCAGGACGTCGACGAAGCCCACCGGGTACTCACCGACTCGGGCGCCCACGTCCTCGCGGGCCCGGTCGTCACACCCGTCGGCCGCAACCTCATCGCGATGCATCCGGACGGCTACGTGTACGAGTACGTGGACCGACGCGCGGCGGCGTAGCGCGCCGCACGCCGAGGTTGCCCTACGTCAACTGGTCGTCCCCGAAGTCCTCTTCGTCCCTGATCCGTACCGCGTCCTCCTCCGCCGAGAGGCCGCGGGTGGTGCCCTCCTGCGCGTACACGTCCTGGTCGCGCGGCAGATCGGGGTCGGGCTCGTCGTAGAGGAGTCCGGCCGGTTCCTCGGGCGGGCCCGGCTCGCCCTCGGCGTCCACCTCGGGTTCCTCGTCCGCGAGCCGCTCGTCCAGCGACTCGCCCTCGATCACCTCGTTGACCGTGGTGCCCCGCTGCTCGGCGATCGTGGGCTCGTCCCCGGCGACGGGCAGTTGCTGGGGATCGCTCGACCGCTGCTGCTCCGGCGTACCGTCCTGAAGATCCGGAATGCCCTCGTCCTCGGGATCGGCCCCGGGGTCGTGCGGCCTGGTGGTCATGGGGTCCGCCTCCTTCCCGTCGTGCGGGATCACCCGGGTTCCCACCGACCACCCGGTTCACACAGAGGTGTCCGGGGTATCCGGGGTGTCCGGCCGCATCCGGAAGTCATGGCGCCCGGGCAGCGGCTCGTCGGTGATCCGTGCCCACAGCTCGCCGATCGCCTCGGCCCCTTCTCGCAGGTCGGCCACTTCGAATCCCGCGTCGAAGACGGCCCGCGCAGCCTCCTTGTCGCCCTCGGCCAGCAGCAGCTCCGCCTCGATCAGCCGGAACCGCCCGCGTTCGCGGGTGGCCGGACGCAGCCGTTCCCACACGGAGCGCGCGTCGGCCGTGCGGCGCACCACGAGCAGCGCGGCGATCGCCTCCCGCCCCAGCGCGGCCGTGGCCGCCGTCCACGCCTCCCCGTCGTCGCGCCGCTCCCGGCACAGGTCGTCGAAGGCGTCCGTGTACCGGTCGGCGGCCCGCTCCCGGTTGCCCGCCTCCTGATCGGCGACGGCGAGACAGCGCAGCAACGGCCAGAGCGACGGGGCGAGTTCGAGGGCGCGCTCCCAGCTCCGTACGGCCTGGGCCCGGTCGCCCGCGTGCCACTGCGCGACTCCGAGGTGGTACTCGGCGAGCGGCTTGGCGGGAGCCGTCTCCAGCATGTCCCGCCAGTGCGCCGCGACGAGCGTCTCGCCGGGCGGCCCCGCCCGGCGCGGCTCCGGAAAGGAACCGGACCTGAGCAGCTCCAGCCACGGCGCCTGTACGTCCCCGAGCGTGACCTCGTCGAAGGGCGTGCCCGGCAACTTGTGGGCGGCGCGCAGGACTTCGAGGGCGCCCCAGCCGGAACCGACGGCCAGCGCCTCACCGGGTTCGGTGTCGGCGCAGGGCAGCCAGCTCTGGTAGGCCGCCTCGAACTCCCCACGCGGCAGCGCCTGTTCTAGCCGTTCCTCGACACCGGAGCAGGCAACGGCCCAGTCGTCGCCGTGCACCCGCTCCGCGTCGGCCGCCAGTGGCCCGTACGCCTCCAGCCACGCCACCTCGCTCTCCGCGTCGAGGCGCACATGCTCCAGCTGGGTGCGGGCGAGCCCGGCCTGGATCTCGCAGTAGCCGCCGGTGCCGGGCTCGGTGAGCCACTCCTGCCAGCTCCGTCCGCCGGTGCCTGCGCCCCACACGAAGAGCTTGCGCCCGCGCAGCGCGTCGGTGGACGTCTGCACCAGCCCCTGCCCCGCCTCGTCCAGGGCCGCGATCCAGCGCCGTCTCCCGTCCGGCACGTCGTAGAAGTAGTCGGCGGGGTGTTCGCCGCGCTGCGGATACGTCCGGTCGACGCCCTCGTACACCGGGACCGGCACCCGGCGCAGCCGCCGCTCGTAGCCGAAATGCCAGGCCTCTTCCGCGGGCGCGAGCACCCTGCGCTCCTCCGGGACGGCGGTGTTGGACCACCAGTACAGCGGCGCGGCCCTCTCGTGCGGATTACGGACGCGTACGCCGACGTACAGGAAGTCCGAACCCTCCGGCAGCCAGAGGTCGACCTGGAACGGCAGGTCCCGAAGTCGCTCCCACTCCCACAGGCGCAGCATCTCGCCGCCGTCGGGGGCGGTGACGCGGGCGGCGTGGACGGGCGAGCAGGCGAGGGGCGAGTGCCCGGTGGCGCCGATGTTCCATTCGATACCGCCGGAGAACCAGGCGCCGTTGAGCGCGAAGGCGGCGGGCTGCAACACCGGGTTGCGGTAGAGGAGTTCACGGTCGGTGGGCTTGTGGACGAGGGAGCCCACGCGGCCGCCGAAGCCGGGCAGCACGGTCGCGCGCAGCCGGTCGTTCTCGATGACGAGCGTGTCGATGGCGCGAGGCGTCCGGTTCCTGTCGTATCCGTCCCGGACGCGCTCGGGCAGGAGGCCGATCAGCGGCTCGTACGCGATCTGCCGGGCCATGTCGGGTGGCAGGCCCGCCAGTTCCCGTTCGTCCACGCGGTGGGTCTCGTCGAGCGGACGCAGCGGGGGCAGCGGGTTGTCCGGGCCCAACTCCGCGACCGGCAGCGTCAGTACGTCACGTCGGATGGTCGTCACTTCGCCCATGGAACAGGCTCGGGGGCGAGCCGACCAGGGGCTCTCCCGGTCAGGATTGCGCAAAGGCGGCGACGACGATGTCGGCGAGGAGGGCGCCCGCTGCCCCTTCCGGGTCGAGGTCCGGGTCGTAGATGGTGACGTTGAGGCCCGCGCAGTGCGGGGAGCCCACCAACGGGCGCAGCAGCGCGATCAGTTCGTCGGGCAGCAGGCCGTCGGGGTCGGGGCTGTCGACGGCCGGCATGACGGACGGGTCGAGCACGTCGGCGTCGAGGTGCACCCAGAAGCCCTTGAGGTCCGGCACTTCGAAGGACTGGGCGGTGGCTCGTGCCAGGTCGTCGGCACCCCACTCGCGGATATGACCGACGGTCACGGTGGGGATCTTCAGCGCGGCGAGTTCGGTGCGCTCCTCGTCGTAGTCGCGGATACCGAAGAGCCGTACGTCCTCGTCGCGCAGATACGGCTTCAGCCCCTCCAGGTCGGTCAGGTCCTCCTGGCCGCGGCCCGTCGCCAGGGCCAGCTCCTCGCCGCCCGCCGCGCCGACCCGGTCGGAGTTGCCTGGGTGCCGGAAGTCCGCGGAGGCGTCCACGGCCGCGAGCCCGTACCGTCCGACGCGGCGCAGTGCGAGCGCGGCGCCGAGCTGGATGGAGCAGTCGCCGCCGAGGACGACGGGCAGCTCACCGGCCCGGACATGGCGCTCGATGCGGTCGGCGAGCCTGCGGGTGTACGCGGCCAGCGCGACGGCGTTGAAGACGCCGTCACCCTCCTGCCACTCCCCGCGGTCGTAGCGCGGCGGGACGACGACGCCGCCCTCCAGGGCGCGCAGCCGCTGCACGATCCGCTGCTCGCGCAGGGCGCCGGCGAGCTTGTAGCAGCCGGGCACGGTGCCCGGGGCCGGCGGGCGCAGTCCGAGGTTCGACGGGGCGTCCAGGACGACGAGATTCCGAATGGGACTCACGTTCGAATCATATCGGCGGTGACGGCCCAGCGCTCGTGGTCCCGCCAGGCTCCGTCGATGTAGAGGAACTCCGGCGAGAATCCCTCCAGCCGGAAGCCGCAACGGCGGGCCAGCGCGATCGAGGCGGCGTTGTCCGGCTGGACGTTGATCTCCAGCCGGTGCAGGCCGAGCCTGCCGAACGCGTGCCGGACGACCAGGTCGAGCCCCTCACTCATCAGCCCGCGCCCGGCCGCGTGTGCGAACGCCCCGTATCCCAGGGCCCCGCACAGGAAGGCGCCCTCGACGATGTTGTTGATGTTGATGAACCCGGCGATGCCGCCGCCGTCCTTCTCACAGACGAGGAACCCGGCCTTCGTCGGATCCTCAAGCAGCCGCCCGGCGTACGAGCCGTAGGCGGCGATGCCGGTCGGCGGGAACAGCCAGGGCTGGTGCAGTTCCTTGCTCTCGCGCGCCCGAGCGGTGAACTCGGCGCCGTCCTCGTGGGTGTAGTGGCGTATGCCCACACGGGGGCCTTCGGCAAGGTATTCGGCGGTACCGGACATCCCGCCACGGTACGCGGTCGGCCAGGACCCCAAGCGGGCCCGGTGAAGTCCGCCGCGGTTCGGCAGCGCCCCGAAGGGGCGCGGGGAACTGCGCGACCGGCCACGACGGTGCCGCAGGCGGCCGACGGCACAGCGCGGCACTTCCAGCG
>NZ_JBFAHW010000105.1:0-36652 GCF_040654355.1 Streptomyces sp. NPDC050704
ATGGACGAGTCCGCCGGCCCGCGTGGCACGTCCATCGGCACCAGGGCACGAAGGCGATTGGCTTACATCTCTGAGCAACACTGGGGATCACTAAGCCATTCAGAGACGCTCCGCGGACGCCTGTAGCGATCCTTCACGTACGCGACCGCCACAGGCCGAACCGACGCACGCGCCGCACCCGACGCACGACGCACCGACACCCGACGCACCGACACCAGCGGTTACGGAGCGCCCGGCCCGCCGGACGTCGAGTGCGGCGCGCGCGTCGGGCGTCGGGCGTCGGGCGTCGGGCGTCGGGTGCGGCGCGTGCGTCGGGCGTCGGCACAGAATCTTCGGCCGTCGAGCCGACCGGCCGGAACCCTCCCGCCGTCACGCCACACCCGCCCACCAGGCGATACCCCGGCCCCGACGTGTGCGCCCCCGGCCCCCACCCAACCGCCCGCCCGTCAGGTCAACCGTCCCGGACCCTTGACTCTGTTCGCGGCAGTCGGGATTCTCATCCCATTGTTTGTGCGAGTCATGACAACAATTCACGGGATCGTCATGCCCCTGACAATCTGACTCATCGACTGCACCGCACTGCGCCGCACCACGCCGTCCGCCGACCGAAGACGTGAGTGATGACCATGACTCGACACCCGCACCGCAGGCGTACGCGCATCACGATCCTGTCGGTGCTCCTCGCCCTGATGGCCCTGACGCTCGGACCCACCTCCAGTTCCGCGGCCGAGACGGACTGGTGGAATCCGACCGCGCGGCCCGCCCCGGACTCCCAGATCAACGTCACGGGCGAGCCGTTCAAGGGAACGAACTCCCAGGGGGAGGTGCGGGGCTTCGTCGACGCGCACAACCACCTGATGTCCAACGAGGCCTTCGGCGGCCGGCTCATCTGCGGCAAGACGTTCTCCGAAGCGGGGATCGCCGACGCGCTGAAGGACTGCCCCGAGCACTATCCCGACGGCTCGCTCGCGATCTTCGACCTCATCATCAACGGCGGTGACGGCAAGCACGACCCCGACGGCTGGCCCACGTTCAAGGACTGGCCCGCCTATGACTCGCTGACCCACCAGCAGAACTACTACGCCTGGATCGAACGGGCCTGGCGCGGCGGCCAGCGGGTGCTCGTCAACGACCTCGTCACCAACGGCGTGATCTGCTCGGTCTACTTCTTCAAGGACCGCGGCTGCGACGAGATGGACTCCATCCGGCTGCAGGCGAAGCTGACGTACGACATGCAGGCCTACATCGACAGGATGTACGGCGGTGCGGGCAAGGGCTGGTTCCGGATCGTCACCGACAGCGCGCAGGCCCGCTCGGTCGTCCAGCAGGGCAAACTGGCCGTCGTGCTGGGGGTCGAGACCTCCGAGCCGTTCGGCTGCAAGCAGATCCTGGACGTCGCGCAGTGCAGCAAGGCCGACATCGACCGCGGTCTGGACGAGCTGCACAAGCTCGGCGTACGCAGCATGTTCCTGTGCCACAAGTTCGACAACGCGCTGTGCGGGGTCCGCTTCGACGAGCACGGCCTCGGTACGGCGATCAACGTCGGCCAGTTCCTGTCGACCGGCACCTTCTGGCAGACGGAGAAGTGCACCGGCCCACAGGCCGACAACCCCATCGGGGATGCCGCGGCGCCCGCCGCGGAGGCGAAACTGCCCGAGGACGTGGAGGTCCCGTCGTACTCCGCGGACGCGCAGTGCAACACCCGCGGTCTCACCGAGCTCGGCGAGTACGCCACGCGCGGCCTGGTCAAACGCAACATGATGATCGAGATCGACCACATGAGCGTCAAGGCCACCGGCCAGGTCTTCGACATCCTCGAGTCCCAGTCGTACCCCGGCGTGCTCTCCTCGCACAGCTGGATGGACCTGAACTGGACCGAGCGGGTCTACCGTCTCGGCGGCTTCGTCGCCCAGTACATGCACGGCTCGGAGGAGTTCAGCGCGGAGGCGAAGCGCACCGACGCGCTGCGCGAGAAGTACGACGTCGGTTACGGCTTCGGCACCGACATGAACGGCCTCGGCGGCTGGCCGGCGCCCCGCGGCGCGGACACCTCGAACCCCGTGCGGTACCCCTTCCGCAGCGCCGACGGCGGCGCCGTCATCGACAGGCAGACCACCGGCAAGCGCACCTGGGACCTCAACACCGACGGCGCCTCGCACTACGGCCTCGTACCGGACTGGGTCGAGGACATACGGCTCGTCGGCGGCCAGGGGGTCGTGAACGACCTCATGCGGGGCGCCGAGTCCTATCTCGACACCTGGGGAGCGTCCGAGAGCCACCAGGCCGGGGTCAACCGCGCCGCGGGCTCCGCCGTCTCGGCCAGGTCCTCGGAGTCGAACCCGTTCACGAGTTACGCGCCCGCCAGGGCCGTGGACGGCGACGCGGGCACCCGCTGGGCGAGCGACTGGAGCGACGACCAGTGGCTCCGGCTCGACCTCGGGTCCACGAGCACCGTCAAGCGCGTCACCCTCGACTGGGAGCGCGCCTACGCGAAGGCGTACCGCGTCGAGGTCTCCACCGACGGTACGAACTGGCAGCGGGTATGGTCCACCACCACCGGTGACGGCGGCCTGGACACGGCTCAGTTCGCGGGCGTGCCGGCCCGCTATGTACGCGTCCAAGGGGTGCAGCGCGGCACTGAGTGGGGCTACTCGCTCCAGGAAGTCGGCGTCTACGGCAGCTGACGGCACCCGCGAGGCGGCGAGGGGCCGACCGGATCAGCTGAACCGATCCGGCCGGCCCCTCGCCGCTTTCCCCGGCGAGAAACGAGAGCAAAGGGAATCCCCATGGCACGGATGCCGTCGGCCGAGCGGCGCCGGCAGCTGACCGAAGCGGCCATCCGCGCGATGACCCGTGACGGCGTCGCCAAGACGACGACGCGGTCCATCGCCGCCGAGGCAGGCGTGTCACTGAGCGTCTTCCACTACTGCTTCGACTCCAAGCAGGCCCTGGTCGAGTCCGTCATCACGACGATCACCGACCACTACGTCACGGTGGTGAAGGACGCGATCCGGCCCAGGCCCACCCTCCGGGAGACCGTCCGGGCCGGCTTCCAGGCGTACTGGGACCATGTGTCCGCCCATCCCGGCGAGCACCTGCTCACGTATGAACTGACGCAGTACGCCCTGCACCAGCCGGGGTTCGAGCATCTGGCGCGGCGGCAGTACGAGCTGTACTCGGAGACCTACGGCGAACTCATCGACCAGCTCCGGCACAGCATGGACTTCGAACTCCGGGTCCCCGTCCCCGTACTGGCCCGCTATCTGGCCGCCATGACCGACGGGCTGACGCTGAACTTCCTCGTTCTCGGCGACGACGCGGTCTGGGCGGACGTTCTCGACACGATCGTCGACCACGTCGCCGGCCTCGTACGCGACGAGGACGAGGCCCGACCCGACGTTCGATGAGCGCGAGGGCGAAGGGCTCGGTGGCCTTCGCGGCGGCTGCCTCGGTGTCCGCCGCCTGCCGTCAACGAGTCCGGGGCGCTCCACGCCTGCGCTGCGCGGGCGGCGGGGGAGGCGGCGAGAAGCTCTCGTCCTCGTCCAGCGGCGGCAGCTCGATGGTGTAGTGCGGCTGGACGAACAGATCATGGTGCTGCGGTGCCGGCGGCGTGTCCGCGGAGCTGTCCGCGGGACGAGCCGGGTCGAGATGAGAAGAGAAAGCAGTCATGCACAACCATCCTGGGTTGAGGGCCGCGCGGATCCGAAACGGAGCTCTGGACCGGTGATGATCGGTCTCTGTTTCCGTGCGTGCGCCAGTCCATTAGATCCTATTGGCGGCTGTGGGACGTTAACACGTGATGTGAGGAGCGATACGGGTCGGCCCGATCTCCGCGCCGACCCGTCGGCCGGGCGCCGGCGGAGCCCCGTGGCCCACGCCTCAAACCCGCGAGGGCACCGCACGCCTCGGTGTCGGGGCGGGCAGGGCGGCCAGTGGCGGGTTCCCGTTCCCGGCCGGGGCCAGGGCATCGCGAAGATCGCGGTGGAACGGAATGGCCTTGTGGAGCCCGGTCACGCTGAACACCTTGCAGACCAGCGGTGCGGATCCCACGGCCCGCAGCTCCACGCCTCGGGGTTCGAGCCGCCGACGCGTTTCCACCAGTACCGAGAGCGCCGTGGCCGTGACGAAGCGGGAGCCTGTGAGATCGGCGATCAGCGCGCCGTGCGGAGGGACGTGGTCGGCGATGACGCGGTTCAGTCCGGCGCGGACCGCCGCCGCGTTGGCGATGTCCACCACCTCGGGGAACTCGACGACGCAGTGGGTGCGGAAGGTGCGGGTGGGAAGCAGCATGGTGAGCCTCCGCGAAATACTGTTCAGGACTCGGGTAGGCCGCTTCTTGACCTGTTGTGATTTCACCACAACGTCCTTCAATGGGGCAGCACTTCAACGGGATACACCCCATGTGGGTGACACCCCCAGCGTCAGCTGGCCGTGCGGCGGATGCGGCCCGCGTAGCGCTCCTCCAGTTCCAGGTTGCCCTCGAACCCGCCGGGCACGTTGGCCGAGACATAGACCGGCGGCCGTCGGTCGGCGGTGAGCATGAGCGAGGCGGTTTCGGCGACGGTCATCTGGACGAGCATCACCCCGGTCAGGGTGGACAGCGCGCAGACGGCACCACCGCCGGGGAGTTCGAGGAGCGCGTCACCTCTCGGCGCCGCGTTGTCCAGGACAACATCCGCGATGTCCGCGAGCTTCTTGCCGCTGGGATGGGAGGCGGGGACGGCTCGGGTGTGGGCCAGCGAGGTGATGGCCAGGACCCGGTGACCGTGCGCCCGGGCGTGCAGCGCCATCTCCACGATCACGTTGTTGACGCCGGAGTTGGAGATGATCACGAACAGGTCCTCGGGCCGCGGCGAGGCGAGGCCGTAGATCCGCTCGGCGACACCGGGCTTGCGCTCCAGGAGCGGATCGTCGAGAACGCTCGGATCGTCGCCGCCGTACAGGACCACATCGGCGATGCTCAGTCGGTTGGTGGGCACCAGTCCCCCGGCGCGGCCGGCGATTTCGAGGACGAGGGCCTGGGAGTGCCCGGTGCCGAACGCCTGGATGACGCCGCCCGTGCTCACACAGTGGGCCATCAGCTCGGCGGCCCGCCGCACCTCGCCCCGGGCGGATTCGGTGACGCGGTTCAGGACGTCCAGGCCCTCGCGCGCAAACCCGTTGGCGTTCACAGAGTCGACGGACACGCGGTACTCCCCACCGGTGGATGAAACCACCATCCTTTGCAAGATTACTTGAATGAATAAACCATAGGTCGTGAGCGGCGGGCAACGCCCGCACCCGTCGGCGCCCGGCCGCTGTCCCGCCCTCACCCGACCTGACCGGCGCATCGCGCGGACCGGTCCTGAGATTCAATCCGTGAGATGATCGGTGGCTGCTACATTCGCGGGAGAGCGAGCCGGCGGAGTCGGCGGCGCTGCAGACACACACCAGGCACACATCAGGCACCGAGGAGATCGGGTACCCCATGGAACGGACCGGCGCCGGCACCGGAATGCCCCCGACGGACGTCACCACACGGATCCGCACCGAGCTGCCCCGGCTGGCCGGCTCCCTCCGGAAGGTGGGCGAGCTGATCCTCGCGGATCCCGCGGCCGTCACCCACTCCTCCGCCGCCGAACTGGGGCGCCGCACCGGAACATCGCAGGCCACGGTGACCCGGTTCTGCCGTGCCGTCGGCCTCGACTCGTACCAGCACCTGCTGATCGAGCTGGCCCAGGAACGCGGTCGCGGTGAGGTGTCCGACTGGGGCAGCGCGGAGATCGGTCCCGACATCTCCCCCGACGACGACCTCGAACGCGTCGTGGCCGTCGTCGGCAGCGCGGACCTTCGAGCGGTCCAGCAGACCATCGACCGGATCGACCTCGACGCCCTGGAGCGCGCGGCCCAGGCCGTCGCCCGCGCGCGGCGCATCGACGTCTACGGAGTCGGCGGCAGTGGCGCGGTGGCCCTGGAGACCGAGGTGCGGCTCTTCCGCATCGGTTGCTCGGTCCGTGGCTGGAACGAGGTGCACGCGGCAGCCACTTCCGCGGCGCTCCTCACCCCGGCGGACGTCGCCATCGGCATCTCGCACTCCGGGGCGACCCGCGAGACCATCGAGCCCTTCGAGCTCGCCAAGGAGCGCGGCGCCACCACCGTGGCGATCACGGCGGACCCCAAGTCGCCGCTCGCGCGGGCCGCGGACCTCCGGCTCATCTCGTCCTCGTCGGAGACGAGTTTCCGCACCGAGAGCATCGGCGCCCGGCACTCCGTACTGGTGCTCATCGACTGCCTCTACGTGCGGGTCGCGCAGCTGTCGTACACACGGGCGAGCGCCTCGCTGGCCCTGACCGACCACATCGCCGGCCAGCACTCGGTGAAGTCGCGCCGTACGCGCTGAAGCCCAGCCGTCCGTAGGCAGTCGCCGTCCGCCGCCCAAGGGCCTCTGTGGGCTGCGGACGGCAGCAACTACGGTGAGATTCATGGATATCAGCGTGGTGGCCGCGGCACGTGAGGACGACAGCCCGGTCGACGAGCCGCTGCGGATCGCCGCGGTCGCCGACCGGCTCGGGTACCGCGAGGTGTGGGCCGGTGAGGGCCCGACGTGGGACGCGTTCGTCCTCGCGACCGCGATCGGGCTCGCCACCGAACAGGTCGCCCTGACGGCCGGGCCCGTGGCCGTCTCCGTGCGCGATCCGCTGACGATCGCCAGGGGCGCCGCGTCGGCCGCCGCCGTCATCGGCCGCCCGGTCGGGGTGGCCCTGGGGACCTCAAGCAAGCGGGTGGTCGAAGGCGTGCACGGCCGTCCCCGCACCCGGCCCGCGGCCGCGCTGGCAGAGAGCGCCGAGACGGTACGCGAGCTCATGCACGGCGAACCGGGCGAGCCGATCGTGCCCGGCAGCACCTTCCGTCGGCGTCATCGGCCACCCCGGGGGCCGCTCACCGTGGCGGCGTTCGGAGACCGCGCGATCGCCACGGCCGCCGACCATGCCGATCGCATGCTGCTCGACGTCGTCTCCCCGGAGCAGGTCCGCGCGCTGCGCGCCAAGTTGACCGCGGCCGCGGAGCGGTCGGGCCGGACGCCGCCGCGGCTGGCCGCCTGGCTGCCCGCGGCCGTCGACCCGGAGCCGGAGTCGCTCACCCAGATTCTGCGGAGCCTCGTCGGCTATCTGACGGTGCCGGGATACAGCGACGTGTTCGCCGTGGCCGGTTTCGGCGAGGCGGTGGAGCTGGCCCGGTCCGGCGCCACCGCGGACACCCTGCTCGCCGCGCTCCCGCCGGAGGCCGCGAGCACGGTCGCGCTGGTGGGCGACGCCGCGACCGTCCGCGCCCGCATCGACGCCTACGCGGCGGCGGGCCTGGACGAGATCGCCGTGGTCCCCGCCACCGCCGCCGACCCGGCCGGCGAGCGAACGCTGACGGCACTGGCAGACCGGGCGCACTGATCACGATTCGAGCCGCGCACACCTGCTCTGCATAGATGAACCACCGAAATAACATGCAGATGGTTGTTTGAACCAACCGGCAAGTGCCACGATGGGGCCCCGCCGATTCCCTCGTAGGAGCCCCATGCGCGTCACCTCAGCCGAGTCGACCGAGCTCTTCGTCGGCACCCGTGAGCGTCCGTCGCAGGTGCTGGTGGCCGAGATCAGTCACGTTCCCGGCCGCACGGTCCACCTCACCGCCACGGGCCCGGGCATTCACAGTGACGGGGAGACACACGCGAGCGTCGCCGACGACGGAACCGTACGCGCCGAGATACCCATGAGCGGCGGCCTCGCCCCGGGCGACCGGTGCCAGGTCACGATCACCGCGCGGGACGCCGAAGACCCGGCCCGGTCCGCCGAGCTGACCTGCGACTTCGTCGCCGCCGAACCGGGCTGGACCATGTTCATGGTCAGCCACTTCCACTACGACCCCGTCTGGTGGAACACCCAGGCCGCGTACACCGAGACCTGGGACGTCGCCGACGACCCGGCGACCTCCGGTCTGCCCGCGCGCACCTTCGACTCACGCGGCCAGTCCGGGATGAGTCTCGTCCGGGCCCACTGCGACCTGGCGCGCCGCGACCCGGCGTACACCTTCGTGCTCGCGGAGGTCGACTACCTCAAGCCCTACTGGGACGCCTTCCCGGAGGAGCGCGGCTTCCTGCGGGAGCTGCTGCGCACCGGCCGCGTCGAGATCATGGGCGGCACCTACAACGAACCCAACACCAACCTCACCGGCGCCGAGGCCACCATCCGCAACGCCCTGTACGGGGACGGCTTCCAGCGCGGTGTCATGGGGGCGTCCCCCGAGACGGCCTGGCAGCTGGACGCCTTCGGGCACGACCCGCAGTTCCCCGGTCTGATGGCGGACGCGGGGCTGTCCTCCAGCTCGTGGGCGCGCGGTCCCTTCCACCAGTGGGGGCCGACCCTCTCCGTCTTCGGTGAGGAGCCCCGGGATCCGCAGCGCATGCAGTTCCCCGCGGAGTTCTCGTGGATCGCCCCCTCGGGGCGCGGGCTGCTGACCGCGTACATGGTCAACCACTACGGCGCGGGCTGGGCCATCGACAACGCGCCGACGCTGCCCGAGGCGGAGGCGGCCGCGTTCAAGCTGTTCAAGGGGCTCAAGCAGGTGGCGCTCACCCGCAACGTGCTGCTCCCGGTGGGCGGCGACTACGCGCCGCCGTGCCGCTGGGTCATGGCCATCCACCGTGACTGGAACGAGCGGTACGTCTGGCCGCGCTTCGTCAGTGCCGTTCCGCGCGACTTCTTCGCCGCCGTGCGGGCCGAGCTGGACGCCGAAGGGCGCAAGGCCTCGCCGCAGACCCGGGACATGAACCCGGTCTACACGGGCAAGGACGTCTCGTACATCGACACCAAGCAGGCGCAGCGGTACGGCGAGACGCTGCTCGCCGACGCCGAGGCCTGGGCGACGCTCGCCTCGCTCGTCGCGGGGCACGCCTATCCGGACGCGGCCCTCGACAAGGCGTGGCGGCAACTGATCTACGGCGCCCACCACGACGCCATCACAGGTTCCGAGTCCGATCAGGTCTACATCGACCTGATGACCGGCTGGCGCGAACTGGCGGACCTGGCCGAGACCGTGCACGCCGACGCGACCGAGGCCCTGGCCCGGCAGGTGACCCCGCTGCCCGGCGGCGGCCCGGACCTGGTCGTCTTCAACTCCGCCACCTGGGAGCGGCGGGACGTGCTGACCGTCGACGACCCCGGGTTCGTCCCGCTCGACGACACCGGGCTGCCGCTGCCCGCCGTACGGGAGGACGGCGAGCTGCGTGTGGTCGTCCCGCAGGTGCCCGGCATGGGGCTGAAGGCGCTCCCGCTCGCGCGAGGCACCGTCTCCGAGTGGGCGCCGGGCGACGGCACCACGATCCGCAACGAGTTCTACGAGGTGACCGTCGACCCGGAGCGCGGCGGCGGAGTCAGCCGGCTGCGCACACTCGCGAACGGTGAGCGGGATCTGCTGCGGGCCGGCGACATCGGCAACGAGCTCGTCGTGCAGGAGGAGTATCCGAGGCACCCCCGGTTCGGTGAAGGGCCCTGGCATCTCACCCCGACCGGCACCACCGCGGCCCGCAGCCGGGACGTGCCCGCCGAGGTCCTGATCGAGCACTCCGCGGCCGGCTCCCGGATCACCGTCACCGCCGATCTCGGGCTGTTCCGGTACACCCAGCGGCTGTGCCTGTGGACCGGGGTGGCGCGGCTGGACGTGTCCACCACCATCGACGGCTACGACGGCGCGGACCGGCTGATCCGGGTCCGCTGGCCCTCCGACGTGCGGGGCGGGCTGCCGGTGCACGAGGTGGCCGATGCCGTCATCGGGCGCGGGTTCGGGTTCGTGGAGGTGGACAGCGAGCGGTTCCCCTGGACGCTGGACAACCCGGCCAACACCTGGTTCGGCCTCGGGTCCACGGCCCGCGCCGAGATCCGGGACGAGGCGGGCACGCTCCTCGGCCACCGGTCGATCGGTGTCGCCGAACTCGTCTACGGCTCCTGGGACGAGGCCGGCGAACTCGGCACGCCGCTCGCGGCCGCCCTGGTCCGCGCGGGCGTCACCGCGACCTCGACGATCGCCGACGGCCCCCGGTACGGGGACCTGGAGGTCGACTCCAACCTGCCCGACATCCGCATCGCCGTCGGCGCGCCCGACCGCAACGCGGTCGTCGCCGAGGCCCTCGGCTGGGACCCGGCCGCCGGACGCGAACTGCGCCGGCAGCTGACCGAGCGGGGCGTGGCGGCCGTCTGGGTCGCGCCGCGCGCGAGCCTGCGCGAGGAATGGGTGCCCGGAGCCGACCTCCGCGACCTCGAACGGCTGCCGCTGCTCGTGGTGGCGGGCGCCCGCCCGGAGGACGACGCCAAGGCGGTCGACGCGCTGGTGTCCGACCTCGATGACGCGGTCATCGAGGCGACCGCGGCGGGCGGCGGCGAGGCGCTGCCGCCGGGCGACGCGTGGGACGGCCGCAGCTTCGCCGTTCTCAACCGCGGCACGCCCGGCTGCGTGGTCACCTCCTCGGGCGACCTCTACATGTCGCTGATGCGCTCGTGCACCGGCTGGCCCTCGGGCATCTGGGTCGACCCGCCCCGCCGCACCGCCCCCGACGGCTCGGCCTTCCAGCTCCAGCGCTGGTCCCACACCTTCGAGTACGCCGTGGTGGGCGGCCAGGGCGACTGGCGCGAGCTGGGGCTGCCGCGGACCGGCCACGCCTACAACCATCCCCTCACCGCGCGGCTGCGCGACGGCGGCGCGTCCGTGCCGGGCCCGGTCCTGCCAAGGCAGGCGACCCTGCTGGGCCTTGAGCCGGCGGGCGAGGTGCTGCTCGACGCGCTCAAGCCGGCCGGCTCCCCGCTGGCCCGCGGCGGCGTCGCTCCGGCGGACCCGGGACGCGGTGTCGTCGTACGCATGCACGAGGTGTCGGGCCGACCGGTCCTGGCCCGGGTGCGCGGACCGCGGGCGTGGACGGCCGGCGCCCGCGCCGACGTCCTGGAGACCCCGGGGGCGCCACTGGCCCCGCAGGACGACGGCGTGCTCGACGTCGGCCTGACCGGATTCGAGGTCGCGACGGTGCTGGCGACTCCCGAGGACCTACCCGTGGCCACCGCGACCGGCCCCGGCATCGCCGCGCACGAGCCCGCGCAGCCCGTCCACACCCGGTACTGGCTGCACAACTCCGGCCCCGCCCCGCGCGGCAACATGCCCGTGGCGGTGTACCTCTCACCGGCCGCGCTCACCGTGCGGTCCGGACGCCCCGTGACCGCGACGGTCCGCGTCAGCTCGGAGCTCGCCGACGCTCCGGTGTCCGGCTCCGTGACCGTACGGGTTCCGCCGGGCTGGTCCGCGGCGCCCGCCGAACTGCCGTACGCCCTCGGCCCGGGCGGCTTCACCCTCGCCGAGGTCACCGTCACACCCGCCCCCGACGCGGCACCCGGCCGGCACTGGCTCGCCGCGCGGCTGTCGTACGGCGGGCAGACGTACGAGGATGCCGTGGCCCTCGACGTGCCGGGCACCGTCCCCGAGGGCGAGCCCGACGGACGCACGGGCCCAACTCTCGTATCCCAGCTGGGAGTCGAGCGGATCAGTGTCCGCGCGGGCGAGCGGAGCCGGGTTCCGGTGACCGTGCACAACACCACTCGCGGTCCTGTCAGTGGCACGCTGTGGGCCGTGTCGTCGTGGGGCACCTGGCCGGGGGTGGACCCGGGCTGCCAGGGCTTCACCGTGGCCGCCGGGGAGCGGCTGGAGTGCGCGATCGAGGTGGACGGCGGTGCGGTGCCGCCGGGCGCGTACTGGCTGCTGGTGAAGACCGCCTGGCACGGCAGCGTCGCCTACACGGAGGCCGTACCCCTGGAGGTGCTGCCATGAGCGACCGGGGACACGCGCACACCCATCCGCCCGACGGCCCTGCGCACGTCCACCCGCGCCCGCCCGACGGGGCCGCCGCGTTCGTGCACGGCGACACCCTCGACTCGGCACGTGTGGACGCGTTCCTGGAGGTCGTACCGCCACGTGATCGCGAGACCCGTCCCGACTCCCTGGCCCGCGCCGAGCGGCAGCGGCGGCGCTGGGCGACCCAGGTGGTCGTGGCGGACGAGCTGGCCCGGCGGGCCTGCGCCGAGCGAGGGCTGAAGCCTCCCGAAGAGGTCCGGCCGTCCCAGGTGCTCGACGTGGCCGAGGAGGATGTCGCCGACCTGGGCAGCATCGTCGCCGCGGTCCTCGCCCACTCCCCCGCCGCACGCGTGCTCCTGACCGAGCTGGAGGGTGAGGAGCACGTGCCCGAGGAGGCGGTCCGGGACTACTACGACCGCAACCCGGACCGCTTCCTGACCCGGGACGCCCTGCGGAGGGGCGTCGATCCATTCGGCGGGCCCGTCGGTGAACCCTTCGGTGATCCCTCCGATGAGCTCTTCGGCCTGGCCGAATCCTCGGACTTCCTGCCGTACGACGAGGTACGCGAGGGCATCGCCCACACGTTGCGCCAGGCGGCGGGCCGGCGCGCCTTCTTCGCCTGGCTCGACCGGGCCCGCGCCGGAGTGGTGTACGCGGACGGGCACGAGCACCCCGGCGATCCCTCCCACCCGGACCACGAGCACCGGCACTGATTCACGCCGTCACCGCACTGATCGCGGCCGGAACCTAAAAGCAACACGGCACCCCATTGACCTCCGATGAATTCTGGTCCACATTTTCATCAATCGGAGTCGAAGTTGGTGAATTGAACCAGCATCAGACCGGGTCTCAGGAGGGCAGCGATGCGCGCAAGAAGACTGACCGGATCCATGGCCTGTCTCGTCGTACTGACGTTGACGGCGGCGGGCTGCGGCCTCTCCGGCGGCTCCGACGACGGCGGCGAGGCGACGGCCGGCGGCTGCAAGGTCGACAAGGCGAACGTCGGATCCGGCAAGCTCACCGGTGACGTCAAGGGCAAGATCACGTTCCAGACCACGAACTTGAAGAAGGACTTCGGGGACTACTTCAACCCCGTCATCAAGGCCTTCGAGAAGGAGCACCCGGGCACCAGCGTCAAGTGGATCGACGACCCGGGCGACGCCACGTTCACCCAGCGACTGGTCGCCGACGCGCAGGGCTGCACGCTGCCGGACGTGGTGAACATCAACGTCAACACGGCGATCGCGCTCACCAAGAACGGCTACCTGCTGAACCTCGACGACAAGGCGCCGGACGCCGGCAAGCCGTTCAGCCCGGCGATGTGGGACTCCAGCTCCTACGCCGACGCCGACGGCAAGAAGGTCCACAGCGTGCTGCCCTGGTACTCCGGCGGCATCGTGCAGACCTTCAACACCGAGCTGATGAAGAAGGCGGGCCTGGACCCGGCCGAGCCCGCGACGACGATGTTCGACCTGTTCGCCGACGCCGAGAAGATAGCCAAGGCCTCGGACGGCGACTACTACGCCTTCCTCGCCAACCCCTCGCTGCGCATCCCCGCCGACTGGCAGCAGATGGGCGTCAAGGTGCTGTCCGCCGACGGCAAGTCCTTCACCTTCGCCGACGACCCGAAGACGGCCCAGTGGGTCGACTGGATGAAGAGGCTGTACAAGGCCGGGGCCATGCCGAGGGACTCGCTCTCCTCCAACCAGGACCCGTCCACGGTCTACGGCCAGGGCAAGCTGGTGTACGGCCAGACGAACCCCAACTACCTGCGCTTCATCGAGGAGAACAACCCGACCGTCTACAAGAAGACCGGCGTCGCCCGCTACCCGCTGGACGACCTCGGCCACACCGTGGGCGCCCCGCAGTACATCGGTACCGCGTCCACCAGCAAGAACGCGGTGACGGCCCTGGCCTTCGCGCAGTTCCTCACCAACGCGAAGAACCAGCTGGAGTGGGCGAAGGACCCGAACGTCGTGATCTTCCCGTCCACGACCGAGTCGCTGAACGACCCCTTCTTCCAGTCGGTCAAGGGCGACGACCCCTTCGCCGAGGCCCGCAAGATCGTCGCCGGCGACCGCAAGACCGCCACGGCCGACGAAATCGCCCTGACCCCGGGCGAGTTGAACGCCATCACGGCCCAGGTGCAGCTCGCGATGCAGGGCAAGAAGAGCGCCCAGGACGCCCTGGACGAGGCCCAGTCCAAGGCCAACGAGCTGATCAAGCAGGCGAGCTGACGATGGATCGGCAAGCCGCGCGCGGCACGCTCGAACAGGCACCCGCCCCCGCCGCCACGGGGGCGGGGGCCCCGCGCCCCGCCGCCTCCCCGGAGCCGCCCCCGCCGGGGCCGCTGCGCCGCGCCCTGCGCGCCGTCACCCCCGGTCCCGCCTCGGACGCGGGAGGCGCGGCGCTCTACCGCCGCTGGTGGCTGCCCTGGCTGTGGATGGCGCCGGCGGTCGTCGGCGTCACGGTCTTCGGACTGTGGCCGTTCATCAACACGGTCATCCTGTCCTTCACCGACGCCAAGCCGCTCGGCGGCACGTTCAACGTGGTGGGCCTGGACAACTACACGCGGATGTTCGGCGACGACGACTTCTGGCTCGCCACCCGCAACAGCGTGCTGTACGCGGTGATCGTCGTTCCGCTGATGGTCCTGCTGCCCCTGTTCCTCGCGGTCCTCGTCGAGAAGAACCTGCCGGGCATCGGCTTCTTCCGCTCCGCCTTCTACACGCCCGTCCTCGCCTCCAGCGTGGTCGTCGGCCTGAGCTGGCAGTGGCTGCTGAGCGACGAGGGCCTGGTCAACACCTGGCTGGAGAAGTCCCATCTGATCAAGGACGCCATCCCCTTCCTGTCCGACTCGTGGCTGATCCTGCTGTCGGCGATGGGCCTGACGCTGTGGAAGGGCCTCGGCTGGTACATGATCTTCTACCTGGCCGCGCTGGGAAACGTGTCGAAGGAACTCCACGAGGCGGCCTCGGTGGACGGCGCAGGATCCTGGCGCCGTTTCTGGAACATCACCGTGCCCGGCGTACGCCAGTCGATGATGCTGGTCGGCACCCTCACCGGTATCGGCTCCCTGCGGGTGTTCACCGAGATCTACATGCTCGGCGGCTCCACCGGCGGCCCCGGCGGCGCCGACCGCACGCTCCCCTTCTACATCCGCGACGTCGGCCTCGACCCGCTCACCGGCAACGCCGGCTACGGCGCCGCCGTCAGCGTCGCCCTCTTCGCCCTCACCCTGGGCCTCACGCTGCTCGCGCAGCGCCTCACGAAGGAGGACGACGGGGCATGACGACCACTGTCGAGAAACCTGCCGCGGCGCCTGTCGAGAAGCGCCGACGCCTGATGCCCCGCTGGCGCGACTACGGCCGCCCCCGCGAACTGATCGTCCGCTACCTGCTGTTGACGTTCGTCCTCCTGATCACCGTGGGCCCGCTCGTGTGGCAGTTGCTGTCGTCGCTGAAGGGCGCGGGCGAGGACGTGTTCGGCGCGGGCGCCTCGCTGATCCCCCGTCATCCGTCCCTGCGGGCGTACCGCGAGATCTTCGACCAGGTCCCGGTGTGGACGTACATCAGGAACAGCCTGTTCGTCGCCGTCCTGTCGATCACCAGCCAGCTCGTCTTCTCCACCATGGCCGGCTACATGCTCTCCAAGCCCTCCTGGAAGGGCCGCAAGCTGGTGTGGGTGCTGCTGATGGCGTCCATGATGTTCCCCTTCGAGTCCATCATGGTGTCCCTCTTCCTGAGCATCCGGGACATGGGCCTGGTCGACAACCTGGTCGGCGTGTGGGTACCGGGCTTCGTCGCCGCCATCAACGTCCTCATCATGCGGGCCGCGTTCCTGGCCGTCCCGCGCGAGATCGAGGACGCGGCGATGCTGGACGGGGCGGGCGAGTGGAAACGGTTCAGGTACCTGTACCTGCCGTCCGCCTACGGCGCCATCCTCGTCGTCACCATCAACACCTTCATCAGCGCCTGGGACGACTTCCTCTGGCCGCTGATCGTGCTGCGCTCGGAGGAGCAGTTCACGCTGACCCTGGGACTGGCCCGCCTGCAGACCTCCTCCTTCGGCTACGACCAGCGGATGGTGATGGCGGGTTCGGTGATCTCCGTGATCCCGGTGCTGGTGCTGTTCGTGATCACACAGCGGTGGTTCTACCGGGGTGTCGCGTCCGGGGCCGTGAAGCTCTGAGCCGTCTCACCGAGGCTCCGCGCCCTGTTACCCCTCGATGCTCAGTACCGCCGGTACGGCCGTGAGCGCGGCCCGCGCCGACTCGGCGACGCGGATCTCCAGGGTGCCGGGCAGCACGGCCGTCTCCAAGTCGGCGCCGACCTGCGCGAGTTGGTCGGCGCCGAGCGGGATGGCGATGGTGCGGCTCTCCCCGGGCGCGAGCTCGGCGCTCCGGAAGGCACGCAGTTCCAGGGTGCGCGGCCAGGTCGGTGTGAGCAGCCTGCGGATGTAGAGCTGAACGACGGTACGCCCGCTCCGCTCCCCCGCGTTGGTGACGTCGATCTCGCAAGTCACCGCGCATGTACGGGTGTTGGCCGTGTCATTCGAGAGCCTGGGGCTGCCGTACTCGAAGCGCGTGTACGACAGCCCGTGCCCGAAGGAGTAGGACGGCTCGGCGCTTTCGTCCACGTAGGACCCGTACTCGGTGTCCTTGTGGTTGTAGTGGACGGGCAGTTGGGCCGCCGACCGCGGGACGGAGACGGGCAGCCGGCCGACGGGTTCCGCGAGTCCCAGCAGGACCTCGGCGATCGCCTCGCCGCCCCAGGGGCCCGGGTACCAGGCGGTCAACAGCGCCGCGGCACGGTCCACGGCCTCCGGGACGGCGTGCGGGCGGCCCTGCACCAGGACCACCACCGTGGGCGTGCCCGTCGCGGCGACGGCGTCCAGCAGGGCGTGCTGTGCCCTTCCCAGTCGCAGTCCGGCGAGGTCCGCACCCTCTCCGCAGGTCATCTCGGAAACCGGGCCCAGGGCTGCTCCGTTGGCGGAGAAGTCCGTTTCGGGCGTACGGGCGCTGCTGCCGCCCAGGACGAGAACGGCCAGGTCGGAGCTGCCGGCCAGAGCGATGGCCGCGGGGGTGCCGGACAGGTCGTCACCGGTGAGCGCGCAGCCACGGGCGTGGCGGATGTCCACCCCGGGCGGGGCGAGCCGCCGCAGCCCGTCGAGGACACTGGCGCCGGTGCCGGGGCGCTGCGGGGCCGTGTAGTCGCCGAGTTGGTGGGCCGTCGTGGCGGCGTGCGGTCCCAGTACGGCGATCCGGGAGACCGTGGGCCGCACGGGCAGCACCCCGCCGTGGTCGTGGAGGAGGGTGACCGCGCCTCGGGCGAGGGCGGTGCTCAGTTCCCTGCCGCGGGCCTCGGACGGAGCGGTCAACCGGCCTGTGGCATACGGCTGTTCGAACAGACCGAGCCGGAACTTCAGGCGCAGCACCCGGGCGACGGCGGCATCGAGCACGTCCTCGCGTACAAGGCCACGTTCGACGGCCTCCTCAAGGTGTGTGAAGCCGTCGTCCCACAGGCTCAGGTCGACGCCCGAGTTCAGGGCGAGGGCGCCCGCCGAGACGGTGTCGCCGGTGATCCGGGCCAGCCGGTCCACGGCCAGGCCGTCCGCCATGACCAGCCCGTCGAAGCCCCAGCGGCGGCGCAGCAGTCCGTCGAGCAGGGCCTGATTCCCTGCGCAGGGAACGCCGTCCACCTCGTTGTACGCGGCCATGACGGCGGCGGCTCCCGCCCGGACTCCGGCCCGGGCGGCGGGGAGGTGGATCTCGTGGAGTTCCCGCGGGCCGAGTTCGGACTCCGCGGAGTTGCGGCCGCCGACGGTGGCGCCCTGTCCGGCGAAGTGCTTGAGCACCACGGCGGCCTTGTCGTCGGCGAACTGCCCGCCGGTACAACCGAGTTCGCCCTGCACGCCTCGTACCAGCGCCTCCGTGAGGCGGGCGGCCAGGTGCGGGTCCTCGCCGAAGCACTCCTCGGTACGGCCCCAGCGGGGGTCGCGCGCGATGTCCAGGGCGGAGACCAGGGCGACATGGCCGCCGCGGGCCCGCAGTTCGGCGGCGGCGTGGGCGGCGGCCTGCTCGTACAGCTCGGGATTCCAGGTGGCTCCGACGGCGAGGTTGACCGGCAGGACCGTGCCGTCCAGTGCCATGAGGCCGTGCGGGACCTCCTCGACGAGGAGCGCCGGGATGCCGAGGCGGCTGCGTTCCATGACGTGCCGCTGCACCATGTCGGCGAGGACCGGGCCGTCGGCGGCGCCGGCTCCGGTGGCGTGGTCGACGCCCGACCAGGCGTCGGCGCGCAGCAACCCGTACAGGGCGCCGAGTCCGGCGAAGCGCTCGGTCTCCGCGTACAGCGCCTCGGTCGGCTCGAAGCCGTCCGGTGTGCGGCGGTAGGCGTCCCAGCCGTACATCCGCTGGTTGAGCTGGCCGACCTTTTCGCGGAGCGTCATGCGTGCGAGCAGGTCGCGGACGCGGGCGTCGACGGGGGTGTGCGGGTCCTGGTAGCGGGCGGTGAGCGCCTCGTGGCCCCGGGAAGCGTCGGGTATCCGCTCGGCCCGGGCGGCCGCGTGTTCCGGAGTCGGCATGCGGCCGGTCCCTTTCCTGCTGTCGTGACTGTCGCGGGCGGCTTCGGTGGGGTGTGGTGGGTCAGGTGGTCCCGGAGGAGCGGGCATGCCCGATCCGGGCGAGGGCCACGGCGCCCCGGCAGCCGTCGGCCACCCAGTCGAGGTGTAGACCGAGGGGCTGGAGGCGATCGCTCAGGGGAACCGTCAACGGCCCGTCGGGGCCGAGCAGGCCGCCGGTGGCGACGATCCGCTCGCCCGGGCCGGGCTCCAGCGCACGGATCGTGTCCATCAGGTGATCCGCGGCCTCTTCGAGGATCGCCTCCGCGACGGCGTCCTTGTCCCGGGCCGCCTCGGCGACCAGCGGAGCGAGCCGGGCGAGACGGACGGGAGGGTCTGCCATCACACGGGGCAGCAGGTGCATGCGGTAGGCCGCGCGCTGCGGAGGCGACCACTCCGGCGCCGCAGGACGTCGCTCGCGGGCGGCCTCGACCGCGGTGCCGTTCGCGCTGGGTACGCCACCCGCGCCCGCGCTGCCGTACGGCAGTACCTCGACCGGCATCCCCAGCGCGCGCCCGACCGCGTAGGCCAGCACCGTGGGAGCGCCGCGGCCGTCCGCCATACGCAGCGCCGCCCGTACCGCGCCGCGGCCGATCCAGAAGCCGCTGCCGTCGTCTCCCAGCAGCCAGCCGTCGCCGCCGACGGTCGTCGCACAGCGGCGGTCGCTGATGCGCATCGCGACCGCGCCCGTGCCGGCCACCAGGGCCAGCCCGTCGGCCGGGGTGCCGGGCGCCGAGGCGAAGGCCGCCTCGATGTCACTGCTGACTCCGACCGAGTCCGTCGCGATGCCCAGGCGTCGCAGCGCGGCGGTGAGCGCGGAGAGGGCGTTGAGCCGTCCGGGCTCGTCCGGGGAGGTCTCCGCGGCGCCCGCGAAACCGCCGGCCACGGCCACCACGTTTCCGCGCACCCGCTCGGGGACCGCCTGGGCGATGGCCTCGGTGAGGTGGTCGGTGAGCTGCGGTACGGGGACGGTCAGGGCGTTGCCCGGTCCGGCGGCGCCCTCGCCGAGCGGGCGTCCGTCCCCGGCGCCGGCCAGGACGGCGCGGGTGCGGGTGCCGCCCGCGTCGAGGCCCACCACGAGATCCGGGCGCGGATCGGAAACCCGGCTCGAATCCTGGTTCAAATCATTGTTCATTGCCGACCATGGTGGTTGATACATTCGCCCAGGACAAGCCCCGACCGCCCGTCGGGACAGAATCCGACCGGCCCACGGTCGGGATCCCGAGGAGGTCCTCATCAGCACTCCGCCCGCGTCCGCCGCGCCCGCGCCCCGCTTCGGCGTCAACTACACGCCCCGCCGCGGCTGGTTCCACGCCTGGCAGGACTTCGATCCGGCACACGCCCGCGAGGACCTGGCCCGGATAGCCGGACTCGGTCTCGACCACGTCCGCGTCTTCCACCTCTGGCCGCTGCTCCAGCCCAACCGCACGCTCATCCGCACCGCGGCCGTCGACCAGCTGGCGCAGCTGGTCGACCTGGCGGCCGAGGCCGGTCTCGACGTCCTCGTGGACGGCGTGCAGGGCCACCTGTCGAGCTTCGACTTCTACCCGGAGTGGACCCGCAGCTGGCACCACCGAAACGTGTTCACCGACCCCGACGCCATCGAGGCGCAGGCGGAGCTGCTGCGCGTCCTGGGCCGCGCCCTCGCCGGCCGGCCCAACCTCATCGGGCTCCAGCTCGGCAACGAGCTCAACAACCTGGTCGAACACAACCCGGTGACGGTCCAGGAGGTGGACCACTACCTCGACACGCTCCTCGCCGCCGCCCGGGACGGCCTGTCCGCCGCCCCGCCCGGCCGGCTGGTCACGCACTCCGCGTACGACGCGGCCTGGTACGGCGACGACCATCCGTTCACCCCCGAGGCCTCGGCCCGCAAGGGCGACCTGACGACCGTCCACCCGTGGGTCTTCTCGGGCGACTGCGCACGCCGCTATGGTCCCCGCTCCCCGCAGGTCCTGCACCTCGCCGAATACGGCGTGGAGCTCGCCAAGGCGTACGCCGAGGACGGGACACGCCCGGTCTGGGTCCAGGAGACCGGGGCGCCCGAGCCGCACATCCCGGCGGCCGACGCACCGGAGTTCGCGCGCGCGACCGTGCTGAACGCCGCCGAGTGCGCGCACCTGTGGGGCGTGACGTGGTGGTGCTCCCACGACGTGGACCGGTCGCTGGCCGACTTCCCGGAACTGGAGTACACGCTGGGCCTCTTCGACTCCGCCGGCGCCCCCAAGCCGATCGCCACGGCACTCGCCGAGACCATCGCCGAGCTGCGCGCCAAGCCCCGGCCGGGTCAGCCACGGGACATGGCTCTGGTGCTCGACTGCACACCCGCCACCCGCTCCGTGTCGGGTCCGGGCGGCTCGTACTTCGAGGCGTGGATGCGATTGCGCACCCAGGGCCCCCGCCCGGCGGTGGTCCTGGCCTCCCGGACGGACGACGCCGAGTACCTCGCGGCCAGGGGGATCACGGAGCTCGTACGGCCGTGAACGCGGTGGAGTCGCCTGGCGGGCACCTGCTCACCTGCCCGCCAGCACCTCCGCCACCGCCCGCAGGTTGACGCGACCGCGTCCGTACGAGCAGAGGTCGTCGCCGTCCTCCGGGAGCCCGGTCGAGACGCGTACGGCGTCCGCCCGCCCGGCCAGGAGAGCGTCGCGGAGGCGGGCCTGCCAGGGGTACAGCCCGGCGTCGGACGTGGCGACGACCAAGGGGACGCCCTCGGCCCGTCGCAGGATTCCGGCGACGAGGGCCGCCGGGTCCGCCGGAGCCTCGGTGACCGCCGTCCCGGTGGCCGCGGGGTCGACGGCGCGCAGCTCGGTCAGCAGGTCCTCTCCGCCCCAGTTGAGCGCGGGGTGCGGCGGCGGGAACAGGTCGACGACGTGCGCGCCGGGCACGGGCCGCGGTGCGGGCCGCCCGCGCACGGCCCGACGCGCGGCCGCCATCCCGGCCCTGGCATCCCATCCCGCGATCCCGCCCAGGTCGGCAGGAGCCGCGTACCGCTCGGCGAGTCGGCGCACCCGCTCCGCGGCTTCCCGTACCCGCTCCTCGGGCAGGGCGCTGGTGCGCAGCGCGTCGAGTACCGCGTCGCGGCAGGCGAGGGTGGTCTCCAGATGCGGTACGGCGACGATGACCTGGTCGGCCCCCGCGGCGAGGGCGATCCGCGCCCCGGCCGCCTCGCCGTAGCGGTCGGCGATCGCCTTCATCTCCAGAGCGTCGCTGACCAGCACGCCGTCGAAGCCGAACTCGCCCCGGAGCAGATCCCGCAGGATGCGGCGGCTCAGCGTGGCCGGACGGTTGGGATCGAGCGCCGGGAAGACGACATGGGCACTCATGAGCATCGGTACGCCCGCGGTGACGGCGGCGCGGAACGCTTCGAGGTCGGGGCGCAGTTCGTCGTACGTGCGCGGGTCGACGGCCGTGTCGTGGTGGCTGTCGGTCACGGTGCCGCCGTGGCCGGGGAAGTGCTTCGCGCAGGAGGCGATGCCGCGCGCCTCGGTGGCGGTGATCCAGGCCCGCAGATGGCGGGCGACGAGCCCGGGGTCGGCGCCGAAGGAGCGGGTCCGGACGATCGGGTTGTCCGGATGGTGCTGGAGGTCCGCGACCGGAGCGTACGAAGCCGTGATGCCGAGGGAGGCCAGGTGTCCGGCCAGCGCGTCGGCACAGCGGGCGGTCAGCTCGGTGTCGTCGGCGACACCGAGCGCGAAGTTGCCGGGCACGTCGGGCGCGCCCGCGCTCACCAGGTGGCCGATGCCACCGCCCTCGTTGTCGATGCCCACCAGCAGGTCGGGGCGGATGGCCCGCAGCTCGTCGGTCAGCGCGCGCACCTGTTCGGCGTCACGCACGTTGCGGGTGAACAGGATGACCCCGCCGAGGCCCCGGTCGATGAGCCGCTTGAGGGTGTGGGGGACGCTCGCGGTGCCGTCGAAGCCCGCGACGAGACAGCGGTGGGCGGCTTCGTCCAGGTCGACGGGCAGCGCCGGGCCGTCGTTCGCGGCGGGCACGGTGTGGGTCACGTCGGAATCCTCCGGTCGGATGATGGAAGCCACCGAAACATAACCACAAGGTGAATCAATCAACCAGCCCCAGGTGAGGGCGGCCACAACACTTGCCGGAGGGACCTTGCCAGCCCTCCGACCGGGCAGTACGGCTGAACGATGAGCCGAGTCCTGTCGGAGTGCGTCACCAACGAGTGCACGGCGGTCACCGTGCCCGGCACAGGCCGATGCCTGCTGCATCTCGACGCTTCCGGGAGGCACGAGGCGCTTGCGGCGCTGGCGCCGGGAGCGGAGGTGGATTTCCGCGGGGTGCGCTTCACGGAGGAGCTGTGGCTTTCGCTGACGGATGCCGTGGGGGCCCGCTTCGGGACGGCACGGTTCGACACGGCCCACTTCCCGGCCGGGGTGCGCTGCGAGGGTCTCCGGTTCGACGGACCGGCGTACTTCGAAGGGACCTCTTTCGAGGGCGAGGCACGTTTCGACGGTGCCGAGTTCCACCGGTACGCGGGCTTCGACGCGACGTGCTTCGCTGGGACGGCGTTCTTCAGGGAGGCGCGCTTCCACGGCGAAGTACGGTTCGTGACCACCCGGTTCGCGGCGGACGCGTGCTTCGACGGAGTGTCGTGCGCGTCCGTCGCCCGGTTCTCGGAGACCCGGTTCGACGGCACCGGACGTTTCACGGCCGCGCGGTTCTCCGATCGGACAGACTTCTCCGAGGCGTGGTTCCGGCGGCGGAGTGACCTGAGCGCCGACTTCTCACAGGCCTGCTTCACCGGCGTGGCGAGCTTCCACGGAGTCAGGTTTCGCAGCCGGGCGGTGTTCGCCGACACGCGGTTCGAGAGCGAGTGGCGAGGACCGATCGTGTGCGCCGGCGAGTTGTGGCTGCGCGGGGCGGTGTTCAAGGTGCCGTTCCGTATCGGTATCGCAGCGGGGAGACTGGACATGAACCGGGTGCGCTGCGAGTCCACCGCCGCCTTCCACCTGCGGTACACCGCCGTCTCCCTGCGGGACGCGGTGCTCGTCGAGCCGGTCACGGTCTCGTACGAGGCGACCCCGTTCACCGCCGGTCCGCGGCAGCTGGAACAGGAGATGCCACGTGAGGAGGGCAGTGTGGCGGTACGGCTGCTGCGTCTGTCCGGGGTCAACGCCGCGCACCTCGTGCTGACCGACGTCGACCTGTCGCACTGCGAGTTCTCAGGTGCGTACAACCTCGACCAGATCGGTCTCTCCGGACGGTGCGGGTACGGTACTCCGCCGCCGGGACTGCGGCGTGGTGATGCGTGGTTTCCGGTCCGCTGGTGGAGTCGCCGGCGTGTGGTCGTCGAGGAGCAGCACTGGCGGGCGCTGCCGGGCGGCAGCCGGACCGCCACCGACACCGACGGGTGGATAACCGGACTCGGCCACCCGGACCCCGCGCAGAGCCCCACCGCCGACGACGTCGCCATCGTCTACCGCCAGCTGCGCAAGGCGCTGGAGGACACCAAGAACGAGCCCGGGGCGGCGGACTTCTACTACGGCGAGATGGAGATGCGCCGCCACAACAAGGAGACCCCCACCGGGGAGCGGCTGCTGCTGCACGCTTACTGGCTGCTGTCCGGTTACGGCCTGCGCGCCTCCCGGGCGGTGGGCGCCCTGTTGTGCGCGATGGGTGTGACGATCCTGCTGATCATGCTGTGGGGGCTGCCCGCGGCACCGCCCTCCCCACGCATGACGGGTCAGCTGCCCACCGGCGGCGGCGAACTGGTGCTGTCTCCGGACACGACCAGGAAGTCGTACCCCGCGGAGATCAAACACCGCTGGAGCAACGACCGGCTGGAGCGGGCCGGACGTGTGGTCGTCAACTCGGTGGTGTTCCGAAGCAGCGGCCAGGACCTGACTCAGCAGGGACTATGGATCGAGATGGGCAGCCGACTGGGCGAGCCCGTCCTGCTGGGTCTGGCCGTGCTGGCCGCGCGCGGCCGGGTCAAACGCTGAGACCGATGCCCCGAAGCGATGAGGAGTGATGCACGGTGACCTCACCCGCCCCACGTGTGGAGCTGACACCAGCCGCCGCCGAGCTGCTGCGCCGATTGCGGGCCGCACACGGTCCCCTGATGTTCCATCAGTCCGGTGGCTGCTGCGACGGCAGTGCGCCCATGTGCTATCCGGAGGGCGAGTTCCGGACCGGTGACTCCGACGTCCTGCTCGCCTCGCTGGCCGTCGAGGGCGTCGACGAACCGGTGACGTTCTGGATGTCGAAGAGCCAGCACGAGGTGTGGAGTCACACCCGGCTGATCATCGACGTGGTGGAGGGTCGAGGCAGCGGTTTCTCGCTGGAGGCACCCGAAGGGGTGCGTTTCCTGACTCGTTCGCGTCTCGTCGGCACGTAGTCGTCGCCGCGACACTGCCCCTGTGCTGAACTCCCTTGTGTCATTGGCACTTTGAGGAGTCAGCGAGACAGCAGGGGGCAGCGTGACCCGTCGCACCGGACGACGACTGAGAACCGCACTGACGGTTCTGGCGGCTTGGAGCACACTGGCCGGTGCTGCCCTGGTGGGCGCGGCACCGGCCAGTGGCGCGCCGGGCGCGAGCGGGATCGCACCGGGCTTCGGTGCGATCGCGCCGGGCGTGGAATACACCGAGTTCGACATTCCGGCCACCAGGGGTGTGGCGCACGCACATGTGCTCAGTGTCGATCTCCGCGACCCCCGGGTGAGCGTCGATCTGCTGTACCCCGGCGCGGTGGCGGCCCGGGCCACCGTCTCGCGGCTGGCCGACGCGCAGGGTGCCGTCGCGGGCGTCAACGGCGACTTCTTCAACATCACCGAGACCCAGCATCCGGGGGTCGAGGCGACCGGCGCGTCCGTCGGCCCGGCCATCGCCAAGGGACACACCCTCAAGGCGGCGGTCCCCGACGGTCAGCGCTTCGGTCCCGCCCTGCCGCCCGACACGAGCACCGAGGACGTCCTCGGTGTGGGCACCGACCGCCGGGCCCGCCTCGACGCCCTGGCCCTCGACGGTTCGGTCGGCACGACCGGGTCGCGGTTTCCGCTCGGCGGGCTCAACCAGTACGCGCTGCCCGTCGGCTCCGTGGGCGCGTTCACCTCGGACTGGGGCAGCGCCTCCCGGGTGCGGGCCACCTGCGGCACGGACACCGACCGGGCCGCGCCCTGCAGTACGGACACCTTCGAGGTGACGGTGGAGGGCGGCCGGGTCGTGTCATCGGCCGACACACCGGGCAGTGGACCCATCACTTCCGGCACCACCGTTCTGGTCGGCCGGGAGGCGGGCGCCCAGCAGCTGCGGAAGCTGTCCCTGGGCGAACGGGTCAAGGTGCGGCACCGGTTGGTCGCCGCCCACTCGGGGATCCCGTACCGGTTCGCGGTCGGCGGCTACCCGGTCCTCAGGGCGGGCCGGCCGCTCGCCGGCCTCGACGCGCTGACCTCGGCGGTGCGGACCGCGGCGGGTGTCGCGGACGGCGGGAAACGGCTGCTGCTGCTCGCGCTGGACGGGGCGCCCGAGTTCCGCAGTGGCCTCACCATCGCGGAAGTCGCCGACACCATGCGGCAGTTGGGCTCCACCGACGCGTTCAGCCTCGACGGCGGCGGCTCCACCACACTGGCCGCCCGGGCCCCGGGCACAACGGCCGCGACCGTACGCAACCATCCCAGCGGCGGCGCCGAGCGGGCGGTGCCCAACGGGATCGGCGTGTTCTCACGCCCCTGACCGGCGGTTACGGGCTCACGGCCGGAGGCCGCTGACGATGTCGGCCGTCGCCGCCATCCCGTTGTGGATGGTCGGCGCCATGCTCGTGCTCGCGAGATAGAAGCCGAGCAGCACGCAGACCACGGCGTGCGAGAGCTTTAGTGCGCCGTTGCGCAGGAAGACCACCGCCAGGATCACGAGCAGCAGCACAACTGAGATGGAAATCGCCATCGTCAACCTCCTCCGCCACGTCCACACCGCAGCTTTCGGCCGCAAGTGTGGCGTAGCGGGGGGTTCGTCCGGGCGGCTGACGTGTCCGCCGAACGTGTGTTGACTGCGCGTGAAAGCGCTGGGCTATGCCCGCTCGTGGGCGTCCAGGAAGGCTTCGAGCCCTGCCAGGTCGTCGGTGTTGAGGTAGTCGACGTCGGCGGCGAGGAGTTCGGCCCAGAGCGCGTCGCGAGCGGGCCCGGCCAGGTCGGGGGTGGCCCAGAAGCGCACCTTCTGCCCGCGGGAGTGGGCTGCCGTCACGATGCTCCGCAGCTTCTGCCGCTCGGCCTCGGGGAACGTTCCGACGCCCTGCCAGGTGAAGTTGAGCGTCCAGTTGTCGCTGATCAGCGGGATGAAGGAGGCAGGGGCCGGGACAGGAGCCAGGAGGTCGAGGAGGCGGCCGTCGTAGAAGGCGCGCCGCACGGTCTGGGCCTCCATGGGCACCCGGGCGGCGCGGTCGCCGGAGATCACCGCCGTGACCGGGCCGGGGAGGACCCGGCCATGGGCGTACGTCGTGAACAGGTGCCGGTAGCGGCGCAGCCTGCGGTCGAGTTCGAGGTACGTCGACGAGCCCTCGGTCTTGATGTCGATGAGCAGCTGGACCGGCCTGCGGTGACCCCGGTACACCGAGCCGCGGTTGGCCTTCACCCGGGCGGCGAGGGGGTCGAGGTAGAGGGATTCGAGGGTGCGGGCGGGATCGAGGTCGACGGGGTCGTGGGCGACGAGGAGCTGGCCGCCGACCAGGAAGATGTCCGCCTCAAGGCTGCCGAAGCGGTGGTCGAGGGCGTCGAAGAGGGGCCGGGGGTGCAGATAGTCGTTGTGCGCGTGGGCGCGCCACAGCGGGCGCGGTCCGTGCTTCCGCTCGGTCGCCTGCGCGTGCGCGGGCACGGCGACCGAACCCGCGAGAGCGCCGCCGAGGATGGTGAGGGCTCTGCGGCGAGTGGTGAGGGCCATGCGCTGCCTCCCTGAGAGTGCCGTACGGGAACCTCAGCGAGTATGCGGTGCGAGCGGGGCCAAGGAGCAGAGCCGTGCGGGGAGTTGGCCGAACCGCCGATGCGTGTTCATTTCAACCGTGCGATGCACACCGAAAAGCCCGCCCCAGGTGGGACGGGCTTCTCACAGCCGTGAGCAGTTGTACGCAGGTGTGCGTCAGGGTGCTTGGAGGTCGACCAGTTCGGCCAGTGCCTCGCGATGGCCACCGGCCGTGCCGTACGCGATCGAGTCGGCCTTGGCCCGCTTCAGGTACAGGTGCACGGGGTGCTCCCAGGTCATGCCGAGGCCGCCGTGCAACTGCACCGCCTCCTCGGCGGCGTGCACCGCGACGGATGCCGCGTACGCCTGGGCGACGGCGACCGCCAGGTCCGTGTCCGCGCTCCCGGTGGCCAGCGCGTCGGCCGCGTTGCGCGCGGCGGCACGCGCGTTGACGACCTCCAGCCACACCTGCGCGAGCCGGTGCTTGAGGGCCTGGAAACCGCCGACCGGGCGGTTGAACTGCTTGCGCTCCTTCAGGTAGCGGACGGTCTCGGTCAGGCACCAGTCGGCGAGGCCGAGTTGCTCGGAGGCGAGCAGTCCTGCTCCGGCGCGCAGCGCACGCCGTACGGCGGGTTCGGCGGTGCCCAGCCGGCGGGCCCGCGCCCCGTCGAAGGTGAGCGTGGCGACCGGCCGGGTCGGGTCGAGGGAGACCTGCGGGGTGACCGTGACGGCGTGGGCGTCGGCTTCCACGGCGTACAGGCCGCCGTCCGCCGCCGGGACGAGCAGCACGTTCGCGGCCACCGCGTCCGCGATGCCCGTCAACTCCCCGTACAGAGCGCCCTCTTCATGCCGTACGGACCTGAAGTGCGCCCCGGGGCCGGTGGA
Organism: Streptomyces sp. NPDC050704; assembly: GCF_040654355.1. Taxonomy (NCBI): domain Bacteria; kingdom Bacillati; phylum Actinomycetota; class Actinomycetes; order Kitasatosporales; family Streptomycetaceae; genus Streptomyces; species Streptomyces sp. NPDC050704. Next base: position 28,281 of record NZ_JBFAHW010000105.1, read on the forward strand.
CAGCGCCACGGCGAGGGTGCCGATGGTGCGGCCGGACGCCAGTGCGGAGAGCAGCTCGGCGGCCTCGTCGCCCTCGCACGCCAGCAGTGCCTCGGTGGCGACGACGGCACTCGTCAGATAGGGCGCGGGCGCGACAGCGCGGCCCAACTCCTCCAGGACGACGGCGACTTCGCGGTGCGTGGCGCCCTGGCCGCCCAGCGACTCCGGGACGAGCAGGCCCGCGAGGCCCATGCCGTCGCTGAGGGCCTTCCACAGCTCGGGGTCGTGCGGCGCGTCCGACTCCGTACGGGCGATGACGCCTGCCGGGTCGCAGTGGTCGGTCAGGAGGTCGCGGACGGCTGCCCGTAGCGCCTCTTCCTCCTCCGAATACAGCAGGTCAGTCATCGCGCGAGGTCCTTCCAGGCGACGTCCTTGTCGGTGCGCGGCTCAATGGGCAGGCCCAGCACGCGTTCGGCGACGATGTTCAGCAGGACCTCGCTGGTCCCGCCCTCGATGCTGTTGCCCTTGGAGCGGAGGTAGCGGTAGCCGGCGTCGCGGCCGGTGAAGTCGACGAGTTCGGGACGACGCATCGTCCAGTCCTCGTACAACAGGCCTTCCTCGCCAAGGAGTTCGACCTCCAGACCGCTGATCTCCTGGTTGAGGCGGGCGAACGAGAGCTTCAGGCCGGAGCCTTCGTAGCCGGGCTGGCCCGCGACGAGCTGCTGGCGCAGGCGTTCGCCGGTGAGCCGGGCGACCTCGGCCTCGACCCACAGCTTCAGCAGCCGCTGGTGCAGGTCGTGGGTGCGCAGTTCGGGGCGCTCGCGCCAGGTCTTCGCGACCGGGCCGATCATGCCGCCCTCGCGCGGGATGCGCATGCCGCCGATGGAGACGCGCTCGTTCATGAGCGTGGTCTGGGCGACCCGCCAGCCGTCGCCGATCTCACCGAGGCGGTTCGCGTCGGGGATGCGGACGTCGGTGAGGAACACCTCGTTGAACTCGGCCTCACCGGTGATCTGGCGCAGCGGCCGCACCTCGACACCCGGGTCGGTCATGTCGCAGACGAAATAGGTGATGCCGCGGTGCTTGGGCACCTCCGGGTCGGTGCGGGCGATGAGGATCGCCCAGCGGGCCAGGTGGGCGCTGGACGTCCACACCTTCTGGCCGTTGACCACCCAGCTGTCGCCCTCCCGCACGGCCCGCGTGCCGAGGGCAGCCAGGTCGGAGCCGGCGCCCGGCTCGCTGAACAGCTGGCACCAGACCTCCTCGCCCACCCAAAGAGGCCTGAGGAAGCGGCGCTTCTGCTCCTCCGTGCCGAAGCCGAGGATCGTCGGCGCGGCCATGCCGAGGCCGATACCGATACGCCGCGGGTCGTTGTCCGGCGCGCCCGCTCCCTCCAACTCGGCGTCCACGACGGCCTGGAGGGAGCGCGGGGCGCCGAGTCCGCCGAGGCCCTCCGGATAGTGCACCCAGGCGAGTCCGGCATCGAACCGAGCCTTGAGGAAGTCCAGGCGGTCGGTCGTGGCGGGAGGATGCGCGGCCAGCAACTCCTTGGTGCGGCGGCGCAGTTCGGCGACATCGGTCATGCGACCGCTCCGTTCTCACGAGCCTCTGATGTCCCTGAAGGCGAAGTCCCTGAAGCCGCTGCGGAGGGCAGCACGGTGACGCGGCCGGTGGTGACCCCGTCGGCAACCCGCTGGACGGCGGCGGCCGCACCGCTCAGCGGCACGCGCTCGCTGACGAGCGGCTTGACGGCACCCCTGGCGGCCAGCTCGGTCAGCTGCTCGTGGCAGTGCAGGACCAGCTTCGGGTCCTTGGTGTTGTACAGGCCCCAGTGCAGGCCCATGATCGAGTAGTTCTTCACCAGCGCGTGGTTGAGACCCGGGCTGGGGATGCTGCCGCTCGCGAAGCCCACGACGACGATGCGGCCCTCGAAGGCGACGACCTTGGTGGACTGTGTGTAGGCCTCGCCGCCCACCGGGTCGTAGACGACGTCGGCGCCCCGGCCTCCGGTGGCCTCCTTCACAGCGGCGATGACGTCCACGGCACGCCGGTCGACGACGACGTCGCAGCCCAGTTCGCGGGCGACGGCCGCCTTGTCGGCGCCGCCCACGACGCCGATGACCTTGGCGCCCGCCGCCTTGCCGAGCTGGACGGCGGCGGAGCCGACGCCGCCGGCGGCCGCGTGCACGAGCAGCGTCTCGCCCGCTTCCAGGCGGGCGCGGCGGTGCAGGGCGAACCAGCCCGTCTGGTAGCCGATGTGCAGGGCCGCGGCCTCGGCGTCGTCCAGCGACTCGGGCGCGGGCAGCACGGCCGCGGCGTCCGCGACGGCGTACTCGGCGAAGCCCCCGTAGGGCAGCACGGGGTTGGCCATGACCCGCCGTCCGTCCTCGGTCTCGCCGCAGATCTCCACGCCCGGCGTGAACGGCAGCGGCGGCCTGACCTGGTACTGCCCGCGGCACATCAGAGCGTCCGGGAAGTTGACGTTCGCGGCGCGCACCTTGAGCAGGACCTGCCCCTCGCCGGGCACCGGCCGCTCCACGTCCCCGAGCAGCATCACCTCACCCGGCTCACCGGTCTGGTGCACTTGCCATGCCTGCATGCGGGGCCTCCACGGGACTGTGTCGTCTGAGCGGGCTCCACCGCATACTAAGCGGTCGCTTGCCGATCAGGGAACAGTCGGGTCCGTCGCGTCCGTCACGAACGGGCCGGCCTCGCCCGTACGTGCATCCGCTCCCCCTGCGGCCCGAAGAGGCTGAGGAATTCGACCGGCCCGTCCCCCGCCGACCCGAACCAGTGAGGTACCCGCGTGTCGAACTCGGCGGCCTCTCCCGGGCCGAGCACGACGTCGTGCTCGCCGAGCACCAGACGCAGCCGCCCGGATAGCACGTACAGCCACTCGTAGCCCTCGTGCGTCCGCGGTTCCGGTTCGAGCTTGCGGGCCGGTTCGAGCACCTTGAAGGCCTGCAGGCCGCCGGGCTGACGGGTGAGCGGCCAGTGGGTACGGCCGTGGCGGACGACAGGCTTGGACCTGATCCGCGGATCGCCCACCGGCGGGGCTCCGACCAACTCGTCGAGGGGGACCTGGTGGGCGCGGGCGATCGGCAGCAGCAGCTCCAGACTGGGCTTGCGCAGGCCGGACTCCAGGCGGGAGAGGGTGCTCACGGAGATTCCGGTGACGGCGGACAGGCCCGCGAGCGTGGCACCCCGCTCCTTTCGGATCCGACGCAGCCGCGGCCCGACTTCCGCGAGGACCTCGTCGGTGTCGCTGTCGGTCCCCGTTTCGGCCTCGGTGCCGGTCTCTTCGCGCTCACTCATACTCACATTGCAGTTTCGGCAAAGACATTTGTCAATACGGCAGCAATGGGGCGACCTTCTAGGTGGAGGTGGTCACCATGACCCAGAAGTACGAGAACACCGACAGGGCCGACCGGTTCGAAGTGGTCGTCATCGGAGGCGGGGCGGCCGGGCTCTCCGCCGCGCTCGTCCTGGGCCGGGCGCGACGCCGGGTCCTCGTCGTCGACGCGGGCGAGCCGCGCAACGCGCCCGCCGCGCACATGCAGGGCTATCTGTCACGGGACGGGATGCCCCCGGCCGAGTTCCTCGCCGAGGGGCGGCGGGAGATCGAGGCGTACGGGGTGGAGCTGGTCCGGGACCGGGCGGTGGACGTCGTCCGGGACGACGCCGACGGGTTCGACGTGATCCTCGCGGGCGGGCGGACCGTGCACGGACGCCGGCTGGTCGTCGCGACCGGCCTGGTGGACGAACTGCCTCCCGTGCCGGGGATCGCCGAACGGTTCGGCCGGGATGTGCTGCACTGTCCGTACTGCCACGGCTGGGAGGTCCGCGACCAGGCCTTCGGCGTCCTCGCCACCACCGTCATGAGCGTCCACCAGGCACTCATGCTCACGCAGTGGTCGAAGGACGTCACCCTGTTCCTGCACACGATCGACGAGAACGAGCTCTCCGACGAGGACCTGCGCAAGCTCGCCGCGGCCGGAGTGAAGGTCGTCCCCGGCGAGGTCGCCGCCCTCGCCGTCGAGGACGACCACCTCACCGGAGTCCGCCTCGCGGACGGCTCGACCCACGACCGCTCCGTCGTCTTCGTCGCCCCCCGTTTCGTCCCCCGCACGGAACTCCTGGCGCGCCTCGGCGCCGACCTGGAGGAAACCCCGTTCGGCGTGTACGCGACGGTCGACGAGACGGGCCGCACGACCGTCCCCGGCGTCTGGTCCGCCGGCAACGCCACCAGCTTCACAGAACAGGTCGTGAACGCGGCAGCCGCCGGCTACCGAGCGGCCGTCGCAATCAACGGCGACCTGATCTTCACCGACATAGAGACGGCAGCAGCCCCGTAAGGGGCGCGGGGCTGTGCCGTTGTGCGGCTCCGCCGCGGGGCGCGACCAGCCACATCCGACCCGCAGCGAACCACGATCCCCCTACCCAGGCGCAGGCCGCAGGCCAGCCGCACAAGCCCTCCCACAACCCCGCGTCGTACCCCGCGCGCCCAGCGGCAGCGCGATGCACCATGGCTGCATGCTGTTCGCCCGACTCGCCCGCGTATCCCTGGAGGTCGCCGCCACGTCGGCACGATCCCGGAAGATCGGCCTACTGGCCGAGCTGTTCCGGGACGCGGCGGCGCAGGAGGCCCCGATCGTCATCCCGTATCTGGCGGGACGCCTGCCGCAGGGCCGGCTCGGTGTCGGCTGGAAGGTGCTGAGCCGCCCCGTGGCCCCGGCCGCGGAGCCCACGCTCACCGTGCTGGACGTGGACGCCCGGCTCACCGAGCTGGGCGGCGTGTCCGGCAGCGGCTCGCAGGCCGAACGGATGCGGCTGGTCGGCGAGTTGATGGCGGCGGCCACCGAGGACGAGCAGCGGTTCCTGCTCGGGCTGCTGAGCGGTGAGGTACGGCAGGGGGCGCTCGACGCGGTCGCCGTCGAGGGGCTCGCCCAGGCGACGGGGGCGCCCTCGGCCGACGTACGACGGGCGGTCATGCTCGCCGGCGAACTCCAGACCGTGGCCGAGCGGCTACTGGCCGACGGACCGGCCGCCCTCGACGAGTTCCGGCTCACCGTCGGCCGCCCGGTCCTGCCGATGCTGGCGCACGCCGCCTCGTCCGTCGCCGAGGCCATCGACAAGCTCGGCGCCTGCGCGGTCGAGGAGAAGCTGGACGGCATCCGCGTCCAGGTCCACCGCGACGGCGACGAAGTACGCCTCTACACCCGCACGCTGGACGACATCTCCGACCGGCTGCCGGAACTCACCGCTGCCGCGAGGGAGTTGAAGGGCGAGCGGTTCATCCTGGACGGCGAGGTCATCGCGTTCGACGAGGGCGGGCGGCCGCGCTCCTTCCAGGACATCGCCGGCCGCGTGGGCTCCCGCGTGGACGTCGCCACGGCGGCCGCGGCCGTCCCCGTCTCCCCCGTCTTCTTCGACGCGCTGTCCGTGGACGGCCACGACCTGCTCGACCTGCCGTTCGCCGACCGCCACGCGGAACTGGCCCGGCTGGTGCCCGAGCCGATGCGCGTACGGCGCACGCTCGTGGCCGACGCCGCGGACGAGGAGGCACGCGCCGCGGCCGGGCGGTTCCTCACGGACACGCTGGGGCGCGGCCACGAGGGCGTCGTACTGAAAGGCCTCGACGCCCCCTACAGCGCGGGCCGGCGCGGCGCCTCCTGGCTGAAGGTCAAACCCGTACACACGCTGGACCTCGTCGTACTGGCGGCCGAGTGGGGCCACGGGCGGCGCACCGGCAAGCTGTCCAACCTGCATCTGGGCGCGCGCAATCCGGACGGCTCCTTCGCCATGCTGGGCAAGACGTTCAAGGGCATGACGGACGCGATGCTGGCCTGGCAGACCGAGCGGCTCCAGGAACTCGCCGTCGAGGACAGCGGCCATGTGGTGACCGTCCGTCCCGAGCTCGTCGTCGAGATCGCGTACGACGGCCTGCAGCGGTCCACGCGCTATCCGGCGGGCGTCACCCTCCGCTTCGCCCGCGTCGTGCGCTACCGCGAGGACAAGACCCCGGCGGAGGCCGACACCGTGGAGACCCTGCTCGCCGCCCACCCGGAGGTCACCCCGTGAGCACCGCGAAACGCAGCGCGGGCCTGCTGCTCTACCGACACACCGACACCGGCGTCGAGGTGCTGCTCGGCCACATGGGCGGCCCGTTCTTCGCACGGCGCGACGCCGGGGCGTGGAGCGTCCCGAAGGGCGAGTACGGGCCCGACGAACCGGCCTGGGACGCGGCCCGCCGCGAGTTCCAGGAGGAGCTGGGCCTGGCGCCGCCGGACGGCGAGGCCATCCCCCTCGGCGAGATCGCACAGTCGAACCGCAAGATCGTCACGGTCTGGGCGATCGAGGCGGACCTCGACGTGGCAACCGTGGTCCCCGGGACCTTCACGATGGAGTGGCCGCCGCGTTCGGGCCGCCTCCAGGAGTTCCCCGAACTGGACCGCGTGGAGTGGCTGGGCCTGGACCGGGCGAGGACAGTGATCGTAAAGGCGCAGGCGGAGTTTCTCGACCGGCTTGTGGAGCACTCGGGCGGTGAGTGAGCCGAAGGGGCGCGCCGGTGTCGAGAGGCCATGGGGGTCCCCCCGCTCGAGCGGAGCCGAGAGTGGGGGAGCGCGGAGGCCCGACGAAGGAGGGTCGAGCACGGTCGGCCCCTCGACACCGGCTTTGCGCCCCGGAGGCGAACCGAACCCTAAAAAAGAGGAGCCAGCCAATGCCCATCGCGACGGTGAATCCGGCGAACGGCGAGACGCTCAAGACCTACGACGCTCTGGGCGCCGAGGAGATCGAGCACCGGCTCGCGACCGCCGAGTCCGCGTTCCGTACCCATCGCACGACATCGTTCGCCGACCGTGCCCGGCTGCTGCACCGCGCCGCCGACCTGCTGGAAGCAGACCAGCAGGACATCGCCCGCCTGATGACCACCGAGATGGGCAAGCCGGTCAAGCAGTCCCGCGCGGAGGCCGCGAAGTGCGCGAAGGCGATGCGCTGGTACGCCGACCACGCCGAGGAACTGCTCGCCGACGAGGAGCCCCTGGAGTCCGAGGCGAAGGACTCCGGCGCCTCCCGGGTCCTCGTGCGCTACCGGCCGCTCGGCCCGGTCCTCGCCGTGATGCCCTGGAACTTCCCGCTCTGGCAGGTGGTCCGGTTCGCCGCGCCCGCGCTGATGGCGGGCAACGTGGGTCTGCTCAAGCACGCCTCGAACGTGCCGGGGACCGCCCTGTACCTGGAGGACCTGTTCCGCCGGGCGGGCTACCCGGAAGGCTGCTTCCAGACGCTGCTCATCGGCTCCGGCGAGGTCGAGGGCATCCTGCGCGACCCGCGGATCAGGGCGGCCACGCTGACCGGCAGCGAACCGGCGGGCCGCGCGGTCGCCTCGGTCGCCGGGGACGAGGTGAAGAAGACGGTCCTGGAGCTGGGCGGCAGCGACCCGTACGTCGTCATGCCGTCGGCCGACATCGACCGGGCGGCGAAGACCGCGGTGACCGCCCGGGTGCAGAACACCGGGCAGTCGTGCATCGCCGCCAAGCGGTTCATCGTGCACACGGACGTGTTCGACGCCTTCGCCGAGCGCTTCACGGCGGGCATGAAGGCGCTCACCGTGGGCGACCCCATGGACGAGGAGACCGAGGTCGGGCCGCTCTCCAGCGAGCAGGGGCGCAGCGACCTGGAGGAGCTGGTCGACGACGCGGTCGAGAGCGGCGCGACGGTCCTGTGCGGCGGCGAACGCCCCGAAGGACCCGGCTGGTACTACGCGCCGACCGTCCTCGCCGACATCACGCCCGAGATGCGTATCCACCACGAGGAGGCCTTCGGTCCCGTCGCCACGCTGTACCGGGCCGCCGACCTCGACGAGGCGGTGGCCATCGCCAACGACACGCCGTTCGGACTGAGTTCCAATGTCTGGACCCGCGACGAGGCCGAGGTCGACCGCTTCGTACGCGATCTGGAGGCCGGCGGGGTCTACGTCAACGGGATGACGGCCTCCCACCCGGCGTTCCCGTTCGGCGGGGTCAAGCGGTCCGGCTACGGGCGTGAGCTGTCGGGACACGGAATCCGCGAGTTCTGCAACATCACCACTGTGTGGCACGGGGCGTGAGTGTTCCGCGGCTACGATCCCCTTTGTGAACCGCGAAGTGACTCTCCCTCTGATCGTCGACGACCGCGGCACGTTGCAGGTGGCGGCCGCCGACGTCAGCAAGCTGCTGCGCACGGTGGGCGGCCGGTGGCTGCATCTGGTGGAGGCCGGTCAGGACGGCCTCGACGAGGACACCGTGGCCACCCTCACCATCGAGCTCGCCAAGCTCGCCGACCGCATCGACGTCGCCTGCATCGCGCACAGCAGCGGGCCGACAGCCGACTGACCGTACGTCAGACCTGCCGGC